>NZ_CAXTBY010000047.1:0-26132 GCF_964242245.1 uncultured Methylobacterium sp.
CGCAAACGCCCTCAACAATCTAGCCTGAAACAAAGACCTCAAACAGGCTCTCAGGGCCCTTTGAACCGAACAAAAATTTGTTCGAGTCCGAACGGATGCCAATTGAGAAGGCTATAGAAGCAGCGCAGAGCCGTGCGAAGTCCAAAGGGTGCGAGGTAGTCGTTTTAGATCATCAGAAGCTTTGAGACCCCGCCCATGGTGGTCTGGTCTAGCTCTATTTAGCAGGTGATTTAACTATTTGCTTTAACACGGTATCAAATGCGGCCTCATCCTCACTCGCGCCAGCCTCGCGCGCGTCTTCGATAAAGCGGCGCCTCTGCTCCTCAGGCGTCAGTTTCTCAGCGCCGAGCTTGCAGGGCGGCTTCGGCGTGGTGGGGGTGTTTGTCGGCATGTGCGGCCTCGCGGAAATCACCCCCAATGTAGGCGCGCGTCGCACGGACAGCAAAAAGCCGCCGGAGCGCACCCCGACGGCCTGTGGCTTGCGACGCAATGGCTCTCTGATTCATAAGGCGTCCTCACGGGAGGACATTCTATGGCGAGCCTAGCCCTTATTGCGATCCGTCTAGGTGATCGGCTTCCGCTCCCCCGGAAGGCGAAAGCCCACCTCGAACTGTGCGCCGCGATCGAGTTGTTGGACTCGGTCTTTGATCCGGCCGTCGCGCGTCCGACGCTTGCCCAAGTCCTTGGCCTCGTTGCGATCCGTCGCGACGTTGCACGCCGTAAGGACACGGAACGCGAAGGGATCGAAGGCGGGCTCGTATCCTGTCGCGTCGGCACCGATCTCCTGCGCCCACATACCTTCAATCGGGCATACGTCCATCGTCCGATCACGGATACGCTGCATTAGCTGCGCGGCCGTCTCTTCGGTGTTCACGAGCATCGACACCATATGTGTCGACTCCTTGCCCGGCGTAATCCGGCGCTGAACCGCGCGGTGCATCTCGATTATGCGACCGCGCTCCACGTGTTTCCAAGGGAATTTGAACACCAGCGTCACTTCGATCACCCGCTGATCGGGGCTACGTTGGCGGGGCTGAGGTGCAGCTAGCGCTGCGTGTACTTGTGTCATTTCGTGCCGGTCCCTGTTTACAAAACAGGCTTGCAGGGTGAGCGGCAGGCGTGCGAGTCTGGCGTCGGCGAGACACCCGACCCGGCGCGCACTGCCGCCCGGTTGCTGGTCCACCACGAGGGCCGGTACTCCTGTGCAACCAGGATTGCCGGTCCTCTTCGTTAGTCTCCCCCAGGCACGCCGGTGGCGCCTAAGCGCCGGGAGCTACTAGCTGTCGTCATCTTCAAATCCGAGGCACCGGACGACCCGGCCCCGACTCAATAACGACTCATGGCACTCGGCGCAAGGGTGAACTCAGAGTGGATTGGGTGTGGACAACTGGAGTCCGTTAACCATACCATGTGACACATACCACTCGTGAGTGGCTTGTATACGCATGAAGGCGCATGATGCGTCTCGGAATTAATTGGCTTGTAGAGAAAATGCCGAGCGTTCAGGAAATGATCGAACGCCTTCAAAAGAAGAGGGCAGAGCTTATTAAAGAAGCCGTTCGCCTGGAGTCGGCTATTGATGCATTGCGTAGCACTGCCTACCTTTTCGGGGAAGACGTAGATGCTGCCTCGGCCATGGTCGAGGATGAGTTTAAAATCGATGTCGGCATCGACACTGGAACCCGGTCCTCTACTGTGTTGCAGCCAGAAGATGTTGCAAGGCTGGCTCGGCGAACTCTTATAGAGAATGGACGGCCTGCCAAGCGTGGCGCCTTGGTTAGGCTTATGGAGAGCAAGGGAATACCCTTGACGGGTGTCGACAAAGCCAAGAATTTAGGAACTATACTTTGGAGGTTTAATAATCTTTTTGTCAACTTAGACGGTTTTGGTTACTGGCCGAGAGATATGAAATACAGCGAGATTTATGACCCCGAAAACCCTCCAGATGGGATCAAGTACGACGCTTCCGGTAGTTAGAGACCAACTGTCCGATACGTAAGGCGTTTGCCGGTGATACCAGCGAGCGCCTTTTCCGTGCGCTCCACATCATTGATACCCAACTTCACTCGGTTGTTGTACCGGAAGTCGAACTCCGCAAGGTAGCGGTGCAAGTGCTGCTTGCCGCAGCGCTGATACACGCCCTTCACGCCGCGCTTGAAGGTGGAGACGCAGCCCTCGATCGTATCGATGTGAGCAGGCTAACCGAGGGAGAAGCCGCGTCGACACCGAAATCCCGGACAGGGGATTGGTAACCATCGGCCGCCATCATCCCGCCCGGGACCGCCGCGCCTCGGTGCCGGGCCTGAGAACTGAGGTTCGCGTGATGGTCTCGACCAGTTTCCGCCTGCGCGCGGGCCTGTCGCCGCTGGCGCTGCTCGCCGCGCTGAGCGTCGCGAGCGCCGAGGGCGTGCCGCCCGCGCCGAGCGCCGCCGCAGCGCCGATCGCCGCGCCAGCCCAGCCCGCTCTGCCGCCAGTGGCGCCCGGAGGTCCGCCCGCGACGGCGCAGGTGCCCGCGGACGCGGCCAAGGACGCCCCGCGGAAACCCAAGGCGGCTCCGGAGCTGGTCTACGCCCGCGTCTCGGCCGATCCGGTGCCGACGCTGACGCCCAAAACCTTCCTCGACACGCTCCGCGCGGCCGAGCGCTATCAGGCCTTCGCCGAGGCCGGGGGCTGGGAGGCCGTCCCTGAGAACGCGGTCTTCAAGCCGGGCGCGTCCCATCCCGCGATCCCGGCTTTGCGCCACCACCTCACGCTCACCGGCGATCTGCCCGCGGACGCGCCCGCGAGCGACCGGCTCGACGCCCCCCTGATCGCGGCGGTCACGGCGTTCCAGGGGCGCCACGGCCTGCCCGAGACCGGCCTGATCGGGCGCCAGACCATCGCCGCGCTGAACGTGCCGGCCAGCGTGCGCCAGCGCCAGCTCGCGGCCTCGGCCGCCCGGCTGATCGGCTCGAAGTTCGCGTTCGGCGAGCGCTACGTCGTCGTCAACATCCCCTCGGCCACCGTCGAGGCGGTGGAGAACGGGGTGGTGGCGCGCCGCTACGTCGCCGTGGTCGGCAAGCCCGACAAGGCGACGCCCGCCGTGGAGAGCCGGATCACCGACATCAACTTCAACCCGACCTGGACGGTGCCGGTCTCGGTGGTGCGGAACGAGATCATCCCGCGGATGCGCAAGGAGCCCGGGTATCTCGCCAAGAACCACATCCGCATCCTCGGTCCCGGCGGCGTCGAGGTCGATCCCACGGCCGTGAACTGGAACACCGAGCGGGCGGTCAAC
This sequence comes from uncultured Methylobacterium sp., assembly GCF_964242245.1. NCBI lineage: Bacteria > Pseudomonadati > Pseudomonadota > Alphaproteobacteria > Hyphomicrobiales > Methylobacteriaceae > Methylobacterium > uncultured Methylobacterium sp. The sequence continues at coordinate 3,278 of NZ_CAXTBY010000047.1, forward strand.
TACACCCTGCGCCAGGATGCCGGCTTCGACAACTCGCTCGGCCAGGTGCGGATCGACATGCCGAACCGGTACGCGGTCTACCTGCACGACACGCCGTCCAAATCGCTGTTTGCCCGCAACGTCCGCTTCCACAGCCACGGCTGCGTCCGCGTCGGCGGGGTCAAGGAGCTGGTCGGCTGGCTGCTCCAGGGCACCGAGGGGCCGGGGGCGGGCTCCGCCTGGGGGCCGATCGAGATCGAGACCGGCATCGCCGACGGCGAGCGGCGCGACCTCAAGCTCGCCAAGCCGGTGCCGGTGGCCTTCGTCTACCTCACCGGCTACGCGAGCCCCGACGGCCGGGTGCAGTTCCGCGACGACATCTACGGCCTCGACACCCCCGGCGGGCCGGTGCCGTCGGCCGCGACCGAGCCCGCCACCACCGGATCGGTCGCGCCGCGGCCGGTGATCCGGCCGGCCCGGGCCGGGCAGCGCCCGCCGGACGCGGCCGACCTGAAGCCGACGGTGGCGGCCGTCGCGCCGGCGACGGCCCCGCGCGATGCGCCCGCTCCGAAGCCCCCGAGCCCGATCCGGCGCTGAGCCGCCCCAGCCTGGAACCGCTCCAGACTATGCGCCGCCGACGCGCCTGCCATGCGGCGCGGATCGGCACCGGAACCATCGTTCCCTGCGTTCATTCTGCCGGATGACGGACGCCGGCCGGGCCATCGCCGCCCGCCTCGGCGTCGCACCGAAAATCCCGAACGTATGGAGTACGTCCCATGGCGAAGGCCAAGCCCGTCAGCCGCATCGCGAGCGACCGCCTCAACACCCCGACCGACCTCGACCCGGCCGACACCCGGAAGATCGCGGAAGGGCTCACGATCCTGACCTCGGACCTGTTCGCGCTCTACATCAAGACCAAGAACTTCCACTGGCACATGAGCGGCCCGAACTTTCGCGATTACCACCTGCTGCTTGATGAGCAGAGCGCGCAGATCTTCGGCATCATCGACGACGTGGCCGAGCGCGCGCGCAAGATCGGCGGCACCGTGCTGCGCTCGCTGGGCCAGGCCCACGCGCTGACGCGCGTGACTGACAACGACGCCGACTACGTCTCGCCGCTCGACATGCTCAGGGAGCTGCGCGACGACAACAAGGCGCTCACCGCCAACATGCGCGACCTGCACGGGATCACCGACGAGGCCGACGACGTCGCCACCACCTCGCTCCTGGAGGAGTGGATCGACCAGTCGGAGGAGCGCACGTGGTTCCTCTACGAGTCCACCCGCAACGCCACCGACGGTGGGCACTGAGGCTTTCCCGAACCGCATCGCGCGGTTCGATCCAGAAGGCGGCGCCCGGCTGGCGTGATGACGTGCTCCCTGCGGTCACGCCCCAGGTCGCGACCGGACGATGCGATGAGCCCCCGCACCAACAGGTAAGCGTCCACCGTGTCCCGGCGTCCGTAGCTCCGGGCACCGAGGCTGAACAACCGCAGCCGTTTCCAGGCCGCTGCCGCGATCGACAGGTCCAGCAGCGTTACGGGCATCGTCGCACGGCTTTGATAACTTACCAGAGCAGGGCTCCGAACGCGGGTTAACAGGTCGGAACGATCGTCGTGTTGGCCGATGGGAATGACAATCCATAAGTCACCGCATGAGAAGAAGGGCATCCCTCAGGATTAGCCTGACCGGTACCGTTCGCCTCCCGGCCGCGGCGCCGTCGGGCTTGCGGAACGGCGATCGGCAGCGCGCGCCCTCGCGCGGCGCGCTCAGGCCGTCTCGGGCCGCGCATCGGTGAGGCGCGGCAGTGCGAGCCGCACCTTCACCACCCCGACATCCTCCGGGTCCCGCGCCTGCGAGAACCCGAGCCGCCGGCACACGGCGAGCATCGCCCGGTTCTCGGCGAGCACCGTGCCCTCGACCTGGCCGATGCCCTCGGAGCGGGCCCAGTCGAGCATCAGCCCCATCAGGGCGAGCGCCAGCCCGGTGCCGCGGGCGTCGGAGCGGACGAGGATCGCGTACTCGCCGCGGGTGCCGTCGGCGTCGGCGTGCAGCCGCACCGCGCCGAGCATGGTCTTGTCGCTCAAGCCCGCCGCGTCGGTCAGCGCGACGAAGGCGATGGCGCGGGCGTAGTCGAGCTGGGTCAGGCGGGCGAGGAAGGCGTGGCTGAAGTCGCGCACGGGGGCGAAGAAGCGCAGGCGCACGTCCTCCGGGTCGAGTCCCGCGAAGAAGTCGCGGAAGGTCGGCTCGTCCTCGGGGCGGACCGGGCGCACCTGCACGGTGCGGCCCCGGAGCGTCAGCGTCCGCACCCACTCGGCCGGGTAGGGGCGGATCGCGAAGCGCGGGTGGCCGCGGGAGGCGCGCCTGCCGCGCGGGCCGAGGCGCACGCGCGCGTCGAGCGCCACCGCGCCGTGCTCGTCGACGAGCAGGGGGTTGATGTCGAGTTCGCGCACGTCGGGCAGGTCGGCGGCGAGCTGCGCCAGCTTCACCAGCGTCAGCGCGACCGCCCCGGTGTCGGCCGCCGGCACGTCGCGGTAGGCGGCCAGCCGCCGGGCGACCCGGGTGCGGCCGATCAGGTCGTGGGCCAGCGCGAGGTCCAGCGGCGGCAGGGCCAGGGCCCGGTCGTCGATCACCTCCACCGCCGTGCCGCCGCGGCCGAACACCACCACGGGACCGAAGACCGGGTCCTCGGCCAGGCCCGCGATCAGCTCGCGGCGCCGGCCCCGGCGCACCATCGGCTGCACCGCGAAGCCGGTGATCCGCGCGTCCGGGCGCTCGCGCCGTGCGCGCGCCAGGATCTGTCCGGCGGCCGCGCGGACGTCGGCCTCGCTCGTCAGGTCGAGGTGGACGCCGCCGATGTCGGACTTGTGGACCACGTCCGGCGAGACGACCTTGAGCGCGATCGCGCCGCCTCCGGCGATGATCGGCCACGCGGCGGTTGCCGCCGCGTCGATGTCGGGGGCGAGGCTCAAGGGGACGGCGGCGATGCCGTAGGCCGCGAGCAGGCCCGTCACCGCGACCGGATCGAGCCACGCCGCGCCCTGGCGCAGGGCCGCGGCGACGATCGCGCCGGCGGCCCGCGTGTCCGGGACGAAGTCGCGCGGCAGGGAATCCGGCGTGCGCATCAGGTCGTCCTGCGCCTCGCGGTAGCGCACGAGGTGCAGGAAGCCCGCGATCGCCTCCGAATCCGTGGCGAAGTTCGGGATGCCGGCCGCCGACAGGATGTCGCCCGCCGCCGCGCCGTAGGACACCGCGAAGACCGGCTTCCGGCGCGCTTGGCCCTTGCGGGCCTGCGTGACCGTGTCGCTGATCGCCCGCGCCACGGCGGCCGCGTCCGAGCGGGCGGTGGGCACGTGCATCGTCAGAACCGCGTCGCTCGTCCGGTCGCCGAGCATCGGCGCGAGCGCCGCGGCGTAGCGCGGCCCGTCCGCCGCGATGCCGAGGTCGACCGGTCCCGGTTCGAGCGTGTCCGTCGGCGTGCCGCCGGACTCGGCCAAGCGGTCGGCCGCCAGCAGGCCGATCCCGCGTCCGTTGGCGAGGATCGCGAGGCGCCTGCCCGGAAACGGACGCTGGCGCCCGAGCGTCTCCACCGCCGAGAACATCTCGTCGAGGCCCTGCACCGTCAGCAGCCCGGCCCGGCGGAAGGCGGCCTCGTACACCGCCTCGGGCCGGGCGAGGGCGCCGGTGTGCGTCTCGGGGGCGGCGCGGTCTCCGCGGACGTGACGGCCGGTCCGCAGGACCACCACGGGCTTGGTGCGGGCGGCCGCACGGGCGGCCGACATGAAGCGGCGCGCATCGCTCACCGCGTCGAGGCAGAGCAGAATCGCGCGGGTGTGCAGGCAACTCGCGAAGTGGTCGAGGCAATCGGCGATGTCGACGTCGCAGGCGCTGCCCAGCGCCATGACCGCCGAGAAGCCGACGCCGTGGCGCGCGCCCCACTCGACGATCGCACCGGCGACCGTGCCCGATTGCGAGACGAGGGCGAGGTCGCCGGGCCGAGGCGCGCGGGCGAACAAACTGACGTTGAGGTTCCGGCCGGGGACGGCGACGCCTGCGCTGTCCGGGCCGAGCAGACGCAGGCCATGATCACGCGCCAAGCGCACGGCCCGCGGACCCGGATCGTCGATGCCGGTTCCGAGCCCGGCCGTGAGAATGAGCGCGGCGCTGGCGCCCGTGCGACACGCGTCTTCAATGATCCCGGGAATGGCGGCGGGCGGCGTCGCGACGACGACGAGGTCGGGCGCCTGCGTCAAGTCCACGAGGCGTGAAACGCAGGCGAGTCCGTCGACCTTGCGATACAGCAGATTGACGGGCCAGATCGGCCCGGCGAAGCCCGCGCCCCTCACGTTGTCGAGGACGGCACGACCCAGTGAGCCGGCGCGCTCCCCGGCACCCACGAGGGCGATCGACCGGGGTGCGAGCAGGGCGTCGATCCGATACGTGCTCACCGGCGCCTTGAAGCGCCAGCACGCGTCCCGCGATGCGTCAGGTCCGGCTCGGCGACATCGGCGCCAGCACCAGGGTCTCGTGGGTCTTGAACACCCGCGGCCAGTTCATCCGCTCGGCCAGGGCAAGCGCCGCCGCGACGCTGATGCCGCGATCCTGGGCGATCTTCTCGACGCTGATCCAATCGGTCTGCATGGTGAAATCCTCCGTCGCTGGCAGAACGCGGCAGGCCGGCACGGGTTCCTCGGTTCGCTCTCCGCCTGCTCTTGGCGGGAGCCGATCTCTTGGCGGGAGCGATACGCGTTCGCGCGCGGGCCGCATCACTGCGGGACGTCGCCTCCGCGGGGTGCACGGTCCGTATCGCGACCGTGACAAGCTTTCCAAAGCTAAGCGCCTGCGCGCCGTGACCTTCGGCGTTCGAATGCCTGTGACGACGTTCATCGGCCGGACTCGGACCGCAGATCGGCCCCCCTATCCTGCATGGTTCTCACCAGTCGTTCACGTCTACCGCTGCGGAGACTAAACTTGCGCCTTGCCTTCAGATCTCAGGCACCATAGTAGTCTCGCGCGGTCATGCTGGAGCCGGCTGAAATACGTATAACGTTGCCTGCGCCGATGCCGACCACGCTGTTCTAGTTCTTACCGGGGAACGACCGATGACAACCGACAACGGTATTGGGACCGACTACATCGCATTGGCGGCCGAGATCGTATCCGCATTTGTGAGCAACAACTCGGTTCCGGTCGTGGAACTGCCTGGATTGGTCGCGTCCGTGCATGCGACCCTGACCCGGATCACCGGACCCGGCACCGAGGCGAAGGTCGAGGCGCCGGTGCCGGCCGTGTCGGTCAAGCGCTCGGTGACGCCGGACTTCATCGTCTGCCTGGAGGACGGCAAGAAATTCAAGTCGCTCAAGCGCCACCTGCGCACCCGCTACGACATGACCCCCGCCGAGTACCGGACCAAGTGGAACCTCGCCGCCGACTATCCGATGGTGGCGCCGAGCTACGCCGCGGCCCGTTCGCAACTCGCCAAGACCATGGGGTTGGGCCAGCAGCGGCGCAAAACCGCCGTGGCGGAACCGGCTGCCCCCCCGCCAGCCGCCGTCCCTCCGCCCGCCCGCCGGGCCCGCGCCCGCGCCTCGGCGGACGCCTGACCGGTCGGTGCTTCGCGGGCGGCGCAGGCTGAAGGGTCCGCGCGGCCGCCGCGCGCCGACGAACGCCGCGCATCCACAGCTTTTCGGGTGCCCTCGGAGCGGGGCTTAGGGACCGGGCAATCGGCCGGTGCGATGGCTGTCCGCGACAGGTCCGGTCCAGGGGGCGGGCCGGCAGCGTGAGGCGAGATCGATGCCCGGCCAGCCCAGCCTCGTCGCGCGCCTGTTCTGGACCGCGGTGGCCGGCGGCGGCGCGAGCATCTGGTACGGGCGGGCGGGTCTCACCGCCACCGGCCTCACCCTCGGCCTCGTGCTGCTGCACCACCTCGGCCGGCCGCGGCGCTTCCGGGCGCAGGTGCGCCGCGTCTGCCGCCGCCACGCGCGCACGCTCGCCCTGCGGCGGCGCCAGGAGAGCTTCGTCGACGCCTACGGCACCCTGATCCGCGACGGCTGGCTGCGTGAGCGCGACTACTTCGTTGCGCGCACGCTCCTGCCTGCGATCGCGGCGCGGGGCTTCTCGGCCTTGGCCGAGACCCGACGCGATGCGATCCTGGCGATCGTCGAGGAGGTGGCCGCCTCGGTCGCCCTGCCGGACGAGGACGACGCGCCGGAGGACGGGGTGCGCTACGAGCGCTTCTGCGCGGACCGCCTCGCCCGCGCCGGGTGGCGGACGCATGAAACGCCCGCGAGCGGCGACCAGGGCGCCGACATCGTCGCCGAGCAGGCCGACACCCGCCTCGTGGTCCAGTGCAAGCGCCACGGACGGCCGGTCGGCAACGCCGCGGTGCAGGAGGCCGCCGCCGCCGCCCGCTACTGGTCCGGCGACGTGGCGGCCGTGGTCTCGAACGCCGGCTTCACCCCGGCGGCGCGCAAGCTCGCCGCCGCGACCGGCGTGCTGCTGCTGCACCACGACGATCTGGCCGATCTCCGGCCGGCGCGGGGGAGTTGCGCCGCGCGGTCCTGATCGCCCCGAAGGAACCGGACGGGATTTTAGCGCGGCGCACGAAGCCCCGTTCAACCGACGCCGCCGGGCGGGCGAGGACGGTGCGTCGTGAGACCCCTCCGGCTCGTCCACGACGCGCCGTTCCCCTCAGTCGCTCCTGCCGTCGAGCCCGAGCCAGTGCCGGCCGTCACGGGCCAGGAGATCGTCGGCGGCCTTCGGCCCGGGGCTTCCCGCCGGGTACGGCTCCACCGGCGCGGTCTTCCAGACGTCGAGCAGCGGTTCCACCGCGGCCCAGCCCGCCTCGATGTTGTCGGCCCGCTGGAACAGCGTCGCGTCGCCGGTCATGCAGTCGTAGAGCAGGGTCTCGTAGCCGACGTTGGGCTGGTCTGCGAAGAAGTCGGCGTAGCGGAACGCCGTCGTCACCCGCCCGACCCGCATCTGCGGCCCCGGGATCTTCACGTTGAGCTCGGTGCCGGCGCCGTGCTCGGGGTCGATGGTGATGCGCATCACGTTCGGCTCCAGCGCGTCGACGGGCGTGTCCGCGAACAGGCTGAACGGGGCCGGCTTGAACAGCACCGCGATCTCGGTGCGGCGCCCGGTCATGCGCTTGCCGGTGCGGACGTAGAACGGCACGCCGGCCCAGCGCCAGTTGTCGATCTCGAGCTTCAGGGCGACGTAGGTCTCGGTGCTGGACTCCGGCGCCACGTGCGGCTCGTCGCGGTAGCCGACGACCGGTGCCTCGTCGAGCGTCCCGGCGGCGTACTGGCCGCGCACGGCGTCCGCCGGCCGGATCGGCTTGACGGCCTGGGCGAGCTTGGCCTTCTCGCCGCGCACGTCCTCGGCGGCAAACGAGTTCGGCGGCTCCATCGCCACCATGCAGAGGAGCTGGAACATGTGGTTGGGCACCATGTCGCGCAGCGCGCCCGTCGGCTCGTAGAAGCTGCCGCGCGCCTCGACGCCGACGGTCTCGGCCGCGGTGATCTGGATGCTGTCGACGTATTCGCGCCGCCAGACCGGCTCCAGCAGGCTGTTGGCGAAGCGCAGCGCCATGATCGACTGCACCGTCTCCTTTCCGAGGAAGTGGTCGATCCGGTAGAACTGGCTCTCGTCGGCCTGCTTCAGGATCTGCGCGTTCAGCGCCCGCGCCGAGGCGAGGTCGGAGCCGAACGGCTTCTCGATCACCACCCGGCGGAAGGCGCCGTCCGCCTGCCGCAGCAGGCCGGCCGCGCCCAGGCCCTCGACGAGGGTGCCGAAGAAGCGGGCCGCCACCGCGAGGTAGAACACCACGCTGCCCGCGATCCGGCCCTTCAGGGCCTCGAAGGTCTTCGCGTCCTCGAAATCCCCTTTCAGGAACTGGATGCGGTCGCGCACGAAGCCCCAGCTCGTCGGGTCGACGCGGTCGACGTGGAACTCGGAGCCCGGGTCCTTGCTGAAGGACTCCATCGCGTCGGTCAGACCCTCGCGCAGGCCCTCGTCGCTGCCGTCGCTGTGATCGACGCCGAGGACCTTGAAGCCGGGGTCGAGCAGGCCGGCGCCGGCGAGGTTGTAGAGCGAGGGCATCAGGAGGCGCTTGGTCAGGTCGCCGGCCGCGCCGAAGATCACGAGGGTGCAGGGGGGCGCCGGATGGGTGCCGCTCGCGGCGTCGTCCTTGAGGGGGGTCTTCTCCACGGCCACGCGCAGCCTCCGGATCGGCTGCGGCAGCGCAGCAAAGCTCGCACGACAACCGGCGATGCGCGGGCCCGTTCCGAGGGATCACGGGGCGTCGCGGATCGCGGCCCGCGCGCCGCGGCTTGCCGCAAATTCGGCGGAGAGCGCTCTGGACGCCGCGGCCGCGACGGGCCTTCGCGGCTGCGCGGAGGCGCGGCCGTCGTGCCGCCCCGAGCAACGGGCCCACCGAGGGCCACGTCGATCGCTTCCGGGTGACCGGGCGATCGATGTTCGGTCGCGCCACGTTCGATCTGCTGCGGCAGCGCGGGCCACGCTGCCCGATCAACGACGCTCAGCCCTCTCCATCAATCCTTCCGCCTGACGACACCGCATCGGGGGGCGTCCCATACAAATAAGCGAAGCATGAGATAGTACTTCGACTCCGAAACAGCAGATTGCAATCTTAGATTGAAGTTAAATAGATTTCTTTCAAGGTTTTAGTAATGATTTAACTGCGAAGAAACATTGTCGCGGCGGCTCACGGAAACAGGACCTCAGCACCATGCGGCTCAGCATCAAAGCCACCTTGATCGGCATCATCGGCATCCTGGCACTCGCCATCGCCGGCCAGGGCCTCTTCGCCGCCGCGAAGCTGCGCACCGTCAACACCAGCACGGTCGAGGTCGCCGCGGACTGGCTGCCGAGCGTGCGGTGGCTCGGTGAGCTGAAATACAGCATCTCCCGCCTGCGCCTGGCGGACTTGCGCTACGTCTCCGAGATCGAGGCGATGTCGGAGCTCGACAAGAACGACGTGGTCCGTCTCCAGGCCGTGACCACGGCCGCGAGGAAATACGAGTCCCTGGTCAGCAGCCCGGAAGAGCAGGCCCTCTGGGACGGCTTCAAGCGGCACTGGACCACGTATCTCGACCTGCGCACCAAGCTCGTGGCGGCAGCCCACGCCGGCGACAAGGCGCTCACGGTCGGCGCGTTCAAGGAGTCGCGGCCGATGTTCCAGGCCGTCGTAGACGTGCTCGATCAGGACACCGCACTGAACGAACGGGGCAGCCAGGCCGCCGCCGCGGATGCCGCCCGGACCTACGAGTCCGCCCTGTGGCTCACCGGCGCGATCTGCATCGGGGCGACGCTGTGCGGGCTCGTCGGCATCGCCTTCACCCTGCTCGGCGTGACCCGCCCGATCGATCGGATCGTCGGGGTGATGGGCACGCTGGCGGGCGGCGACGTGGCCTCGCAGGTCCCCTACCAGGGACGCCGGGACGAGGTCGGCGCGATGGCCGCCGCGGTCCAGGTGTTCAAGGACAACCTGATCCGCTCCCGGGCGCTGGAGGCGGAGAGCGAGCAGGCGCGGGCCGGCGCGCAGGCGCAGCGCCGGGCCGCGATGCACGAGCTGGCCGACGGCTTCGAGCAGGCGGTCGGCGGGATCGTGGGCATGCTGTCCTCCTCCGCGACCGAGCTTCAGGCCACCGCCCAGACGATGACCGCGACCGCGACGGAGACGGCGAGCCAGTCCACCACCGTGGCGGCGGCGGCCGAGGAGGCGGCCTCCAACGTGAACACCGTGGCGGCGGCCTCCGAGGAGCTCGGCGCGTCCGTCCAGGAGATCGGGCGTCAGGTCAGCGGCTCGGCCCAGCTCGCCCAGGCCGCCATGACCCAGGCGGACGAGACGGCCCAGCTCGTGACCGCCCTGAGCCAGGCTGCGGCCAAGATCGGCAACGTGGTGGGCCTGATCGCCAACATCGCGGGCCAGACCAACCTGCTGGCGCTCAACGCCACCATCGAGGCGGCGCGCGCCGGCGAGGCGGGACGGGGCTTCGCCGTCGTCGCCTCCGAGGTCAAGGAACTGGCCGCCCAGACCAGCCGGGCCACCGACGAGATCTCGGGCCAGATCACCCAGATCCAGGCCGCGACGGGGCAGGCGGTCACGGCGATCGCCGCGATCACGGGGCGCATCCGCGAGATCAACAGCGTGGCGACCTCGATCGCGGCAGCCGTGGAGGAGCAGGGCGCGGCGACGCAGGAGATCGTGCGCAACGTCGGCCAGGCGGCCACCGGCACCGGCGAGGTGACGAGCAACATCGCGGGCGTCGCGAGCGCTGCGGAGGAGACGGGTGCGGCAGCGAGCCAGGTCCTCACGTCGGCGACCGAGCTCTCGCGCCAGTCCGAGCACCTCGGCGCCGAGGTCACCCGCTTCCTCGCCACCGTCCGGGCCGCGTGAGGCGCGATCCGGACGCCTACTCGGCCGGCTGGACGGCCGGCGACAGGTCGATCGGCAGGCGCGGGCCCTTCAGCTCGGCATCGCTCGGCAGCGAGCGGGCGTCCCAGCCGCCGCCGAGGGCCCGGATCAGGCCGACGGCGGTGGTGAAGCGGGAGAGCCGCACCTGGAGCGCGGCGACCTCGTTGTTCAGGGCCAGCGACTGGGCCGTCACCACGGTGGTGAAGTTCTGGGTGCCGGCGCGGTACTCGTTGAGGGTGATCTCGACGGCGCGGCGGGCCGAGGCCAGGGCCTCGTCCTGCGCCACCTGCTGGCGGGCGAGGATGCGCACGCCGGCGAGCCCGTTCTCCACGTCGGCGAAGGCGGCGAGCACGACCTGCCGGTAGTTGGCCACCGCCGCGTCGTAGGCGGCGCGGGCCGCCTGCACCGCCGCCGAGCGGGCGCCGCCGTCGAACAGCACCTCGCTGCCGGCCGCCGTCACCGACCAGACCTGGTTGGCAGCCGACAGCAATCCGTTGCGGGTCAGCCCCGAGATGCCGCCCGAGGCCGAGAGCGTCACCGTCGGGTAGAAGGCCGCCACGGCGACGCCGATCTGCTCGCTCGCCGCCTGCACGCTGCGCTCGGCCTGCGCCACGTCCGGGCGCCGCTCCAGCAGGGCGGAGGGGATGCCGACCGGGACGGCGGGAGGTGTCTGGGCCAGCGGCGCCACCGGCAGCGACAGCTCCGAGGGCGGGCGGCCGACGAGCGTCGCGATGGCGTGCTCGAACTGCGCCCGCGTCAGCCCGACCGCGATGGCCGAGGCCTGCACCGTCTGCACCTGCGTCTGCGCGGTGATCACGTCGGAGCGCGCGGCGACGCCGACGGCGTACTGGTTCTCGGCGATCGCCAGGGTGCGCTTGAAGTTCTCGACGTTGGAATCGAGCACCCGCTGGAGCGCGTCGGCGTAGCGCAGCGACAGGTAGTCGGTCGCGACCTCGGCCTGGATGCTCAGGCGCACCAGCCCGAGGGCTGCGGCGTCCGATTGCGCGAGCGCGGTCTCGCTCTCGATGGTGCGGCGGATGCGCCCGAACAGGTCGAGCTCCCAGCTCGCCTGTCCCAGCAGCGAGACGCTGGTGCGCTCCACGCCCCCGGTGCGCAGGCGGGTGATGCTGGGGGCGCCCGTCACGGTCGGGTAGAGCGCGGCCTGGGCGGATTCGACCAGCGCGCGGGCCTGCCGGTAGTTGGCCACCGACTGGCGGAGCGTCTGGTTGTCGACGTCGACGAGGCGGATCAGCCGGTCGAGGGCGGGATCGCGGAACACGCGCCACCAGTCGCCGCGCTCGGCCCCGTCGTTGGGCGCGGCCGGGCGCCAGTTTTTTCGCGATGCCACGTAGGCCGCGCTGTCCTCGCGGGCGCCCCCCTGCTTGAACGCCAGCGGCGTCTCAACGGAGGGGCGGGCGTAGTCGGGGCCGACGACGCAGGCGGACAGCGTGGTTGTAAGCGCGAGAGCGGCGACAAGTGTGGCGACCGGCATCCGCGGTCCCCCTCCCCCCTCTGCGGGGGAGGGTGGCCCGCGAAGCGGGTCGGGAGAGGGGAGCGCGTTATCCGGATACGGCGCTCCCCTCTCCCGACCCTCGCTGACGCGAGGGCCACCCTCCCCCGCTAAAGGGGGAGGGAAGGGCGCGCGCGCGCCTTCCGTGTCCCGCATCCGGAAACGCTTCATTCGCCCGCCGCAAGCGATGCGGCAGTCCCCCCGCGCCCCGCCTTCGCCCGGTGCCGGAGGCGGTCGAGGGCGAGGTAGACGACGGGGGTGGTGTAGAGGGTCAGGATCTGGCTCACGATCAGGCCGCCGACGATGGCGATGCCCAGCGGCCGGCGGAGTTCCGAGCCCTCGCCGCCGCCGAGGATGAGGGGGGCCGCGCCCAGCATTGCGGCCAGCGTTGTCATCATGATCGGGCGGAAGCGCAAGAGGCAGGCCTCGAAGATCGCCTCGTGCGGATCGGCCCCCCGCGTGCGCTCGGCATCGAGCGCGAAGTCGATCATCATGATGGCGTTCTTCTTGACGATGCCGATGAGCAGGAAGACCGCGATGAGCGCGATGATCGTGAACTCGGTGCCGGTGACGAGCAGCGCCAGCAGCGCGCCGAGGCCGGCGGACGGCAGCGTCGAGAGGATCGTGATCGGATGCACGAAGCTCTCGTAGAGGATGCCGAGGATCGCGTAGACGGCGAGGATCGCGGCCAGGATCAGCAGCGGCTGGCGCGAGGCCGACGCGACGTAAGTCTTGGCGGCGCCGGCGTACTCGCCGTGGATGGTCGCCGGCAGGCGCAGGGCGGACATCGCCGCGTCGATCGCGACGGTGGCGTCCGACAGGCTCTTGCCGGGGGCTAGGTTGAACGAGATCGTGGTCGCCACGAACAGGCCCTGGTGGCTCACCTGCACCGGCGCGCTGCCGGTCTCGAGCCGGGTGAAGGCCGAGAGCGGGACCATCGTCTCCATGGCGGAGGACACCGGCGCGCTCGACGAGGCGCCGCCCTTCGACGCGGCGATGGCGTTCGAGGCGGCGTTGCGGGCGGAATCCGAGGCGATGGATGCCGCGCTCATGGTGGGGTCCACCGCCCCACCCGTGGTGCCCGAACTCGTACCGCTGGTGGTGGGTGCGGCGCCCGGCCCGGTCGCGACGGCGTTGACGGCCGTGCCCCCGGCGGCGGCGACCGTGCCGGCCACCGCGTTGGTGGTGGCCGAGCCCCTGGCCTTGCCGCCCGAGGTCGAGACGTAGAGCTGCTTGAGGGTCTCGGGGCTCTCCAGGTAGCGCGGCGCGATCTCCATCACGACGTGGTACTGGTTGAGCGGGTTGTAGATCGTCGAGACCTGGCGCTGGCCGAAGGCGTCGTAGAGGGTGTTGTCGATCTTGTCCGGGGTGATGCCGTAGCGGAAGGCGGTGGCCCGGTCGATCACCAGGCGGCTTTCCAGGCCGCCCTCCTGCTGGTCGGAGGTCACGTCGGTGAACGTCGGGTCCTTCTGCATCGCCTCGACGAGCTTCGGGGCCGCGGCGTAGAGCTCGGCCGCCGTGTCGCCCTGAAGGGTGTACTGGTACTGCGAGAAGCTCTGGCGCCCGCCCATCTGCAGGTCCTGGCGCGGGAAGACGTAGAGGCGCGCGCCCGCCACCCGCGACAGCTTCGGCCGCAGGCGGCTCGTCACCGCATTCATCCCGTCGCGCTCGGCGGCGGGCTTCAGGCCCACGAAGACGTTGGCCGAGTTGGTGCCGCGCCCGCCGGTGAAGCCGACGACGCTGTCGACGGCCGGGTCGGCTCCCACGATCGCGGCCGCCTCCTTGAGCTTCGTCTCCATCGACTGGAACGAGATGCGCTGGTCGGCCTGGACGCCGCCCATCATCTGCCCCGTGTCCTGCTCGGGGAAGAAGCCCTTCGGCACGATGACGTAGAGGTAGACGTTGAGCCCGATCGTCGCGGCGAGCGTCAGCAGCACGAGGCGGGGATGGCGCAGCGCGACGCGCAAGGTCCGCTCGTAGGCGCCGAGCGTCCCGGTGAACGCGCCCTCCAGGCCCCGGATCAGGATGTTCGGGCGCTTGCGCGCGCGGGCCTCCGGCCGCAGCAGGCGCGCGCACATCATCGGCGTCGTGGTGAGCGACAGCACCAGCGAGATCAGGATCGCCAGCGACAGGGTCACGGCGAATTCCTGGAAGATGCGCCCGATCAGGCCGCCCATCAGCAGGATCGGGAGGAACACCGCGACGAGCGACAGGCTCATCGAGATCACGGTGAAGCCGACCTCGCGCGCGCCGACCAGGGCCGCGTCGAGGCGCGGCTTGCCCATCTCGATGTGGCGCTGGACGTTCTCCAGCACGACGATGGCGTCGTCGACGACGAAGCCGGTGCCGATGATCAGCGCCATCAGCGACAGGATGTTGAGGGAGTAGCCGAGCAGGTACATCGCCGAGAAGGTGCCGACGATCGAGATCGGCACGGCGACCGCCGGGATCAGGGTGGCGCGCCCCGAGCGCAGGAAGGCGAACACCACGAGGACCACGAGGCCGACCGCGATCAGCAGGGTCTCCTCGGTGGCGGCGAGCGACGCGCGGATCGTGGCGCTGCGGTCGCCGGTGAGCGTCAGGGTGATGTCGCCGGGCAGCGCCGCGGTGATCTGCGGCAGCGCCGCCTTCACGCCCCGGATCGTCTCGACCACGTTCGAGCCGGGCTGCTTGTAGACGAACAGCAGCACCCCGGGCCGGCCGTCGACGATGCCGAGGTTGCGCCGGTCCTCGACCGAGTCGATCACCTGCCCGACGTCGGTGAGCCGCACGCCCGCGCCGTTGCGGTAGGCCACGACGATGTCGCGGTAATCCTCCGCCTTGCGGCCCTGGTCGTTGGCGTAGAGCTGGTAGCGCCGGTCCCCGGCCTCGATCGCGCCCTTCGGCGAGTTGGCGTTGGCCGAGGCCAGCCCGGCGCGGATGCCTTCCAGCCCGATGCCGTAGTGGAACAGGGCGGTGGGATCGAGCTCGACGCGCACGGCCGGCAGCGACGAGCCGCCGATGTCGACGTTGCCGACGCCGGGCAGCTGCGACAGCTTCTGCTGCACGATGGTGGCGGCCGAATCGTAGAGCTGGCCCGGGGACAGGGTGTCCGAGGTCATCCCCATGATGATGATCGGCGAGTCGGCCGGGTTGAACTTCCGGTAGGTCGGGTTCTGGCGGAGCGCCGCCGGCAGGTCGGCCCGCGCCGCGTTGATCGCGGCCTGCACGTCGCGGGCGGCCCCGTCGATGTCCCGGTTGAGGCCGAACAGCAGCACGATCCGCACGCTGCCGGTCGAGCTCGTCGAGCTCATCTCGTTGACGTCGGCGATGACCCCGAGGCGCCGCTCGAGGGGGGCCGCCACCGTCGTCGCCATGGTGTCGGGCGACGCGCCCGGCATCTGCGCCTGGACGAGGAGCACGGGGAAGTCCACCTGCGGCAGCGGCGCCACCGGCAGCTTCAGGAACGCGAACAGGCCGGCGAGCAGCACGCCGATCGTGAGCAGGGTGGTCGCGACGGGGCGGCGGATGAAGGGTTCTGAGATGTTCATGGGGCGCCGCCCATCTTCCCTCCCCCCCCTGCGGGGGAGGGTGGGCCTCGCGTGAGCGAGGGTCGGGAGAGGGGAGCGACAGGTCCGGATACGGCGCTCCCCTCTCCCGACTTAGCTCGCGGGCCACCCTCCCCCGCAGAGGGGGGAGGGAGGGCGTCGCGCTTGATTTCCCTCACGGCAGCGCCTCGCCCGCCGACAGGTCCGGCTCCCGGCGCCCCATGATCCGCCGCTCCAGGCGGTCGAAGGCGAGGTAGATCACCGGCGTGGTGAACAGGGTCAGCACCTGGGAGACGATCAGCCCGCCCGCGATGACGATGCCCAGCGGCTGGCGCAGCTCCGAGCCGACGCCGGTGCCGGCGATGAGCGGGATCGCCGCGAAGAGCGCGGCCAGCGTCGTCATCAGGATCGGGCGGAAGCGCAGGAGGCAGGCTTGCGTGATCGCCTCGCGCGGGGTCATCCCCGCCTCGCGCTCGGCCTGGAGCGCGAAGTCGATCATCATGATGGCGTTCTTCTTCACGATGCCGATGAGCAGCACGATGCCGATGACCGCGATGATGTCGAGCGACAGCCCGAACAGCATCAGCCCCAGCAATGCGCCGATGCCGGCCGACGGCAGCGTCGAGAGGATGGTGATCGGATGGATGAAGCTCTCGTAGAGCACGCCGAGCACGATGTAGACGGTGACGATCGCCGCCCCCACCAGGAACAGCTCGTTGCCCAGCGCCGACTGGAAGGCGAACACCGACCCCTGCGGCACCACGCGAAAACTCGGCGGCAGGTCGATGCTTTTGCGCGCCTCCTCGACGGCGTCGACCGCCTGTCCCAAGGCCGCGCCCGGCGCGAGGTTGAACGACACGGTGGTGGCCGGGAACTGGCCGAGATGGGAGATCAGCAGCGGCGCCCGGCGCTCCTCGATGCGGGCCACCGCCGAGAGCGGCACCTGCCCGCTGGTGGCGGTGGAGGAGGGCAGGTAGATCGCGTCGAGGCTGTCCAGCGTCCGGTGCAGGTTCGGGTCGGCCTCCAGGATCACCCGGTACTGGTTCGACTGGGTGAAGATCGTCGAGATGATGCGCTGGCCGAAGGCGTCGTAGAGGGCGTTGTCGATGGTGGCCGGGGTGATACCGTAGCGCCCCGCCGTCGGCCGGTCGATGGTGACGTAGGCCGCCAAGCCCTGGCCCTGGTGGTCGCTGGCGACATCGGCCACCACCGGCGACTTGGAGAGCGCGTCGGTGAACCGCGGCACCCAGAGCTCGAAGTCGTCGAGGTTCGGCGTCTCCAGGATCACTTGGTACTGCGTCGCCGAGACCGCGGTGTCGATGGTGAGGTCCTGCACCGGCTGCATGTAGAGGCGCAGGCCCGGAACGTCCCCCGTCGTGGCCTGGATGCGGCGGATGACGTCGCCGGCGCGCGCCGTGCGCTCGGCCTGGGGCTTGAGGTTGATGAGCAGGCGGCCGGAATTCAGCGTGACGTTCTGCCCGTCGACGCCGATGAACGAGGACAGGTTGGCGACGTCCGGGTCCTTCAGGATCAGGGCCGCGATGCGCTGCTGCCGCTCGGCCATGGCCGCGTAGGAGAGCGTCTGGTCCCCTTGCGTGACCCCCTGGATCACGCCGGTGTCCTGGACCGGGAAGAACCCCTTCGGGATGACCACGAACAGGTAGGCGGTGAGCGCCACCGTGGCCAGCGTCACCACCAGCGTCAGCCCCTGGTGGTTCAGCACGACGCGCAAGGCCCGCCCGTAGGCCGCGATCGTCCCCTCGGTGGCGCGGCGCCCCATCCGGCTCAAGACGCCCTCCCGCCGCCGGGCCTGGGCCTCCGGCACGTGCTTGAGGAGCCGCGCGCACAGCATCGGCACCAGCGTCAGCGACACCACCGCCGAGATGACGATGGTGGCAGCCAGCGTGATCGCGAACTCGTGGAACAGGCGCCCCACCACGTCGCCCATGAACAGCAGCGGGATCAGCACCGCGATCAGCGAGACGGTGAGCGAGATGATGGTGAAGCCGATCTCGCGGCTGCCCTTCAGCGCGGCGTCGAGGGGCGAATCCCCGTCCTCCACGTGCCGGGCGATGTTCTCGATCACCACGATGGCGTCGTCGACGACGAAGCCGGTGGCGATGGTGAGCGCCATCAGCGAGAGGTTGTCGAGCGAGAAGCCGTAGAGGCTCATCACCGAGAGCGCGCCGATAAGCGAGAGCGGCACCGACAGGCTCGGGATCAGGGTGGCGGAGACGCTGCGCAGGAACAGGAAGATCACCAGCACGACGAGCGCGACCGCGAGCCCGAGCTCGAACTGCACGTCCTCGACCGACGCCCGGATCGTCACCGTGCGGTCGGTGAGCAGGCCCACCTGGATCGCGGCCGGCAGGCTCGCCTGGAGCTGCGGCAGCAGCGCCTTGATCTTGTCGACGGTACTGATGACGTTGGCGCCGGGCTGGCGCTGGATGTTGAGGATGATCGCGGGCGTCGCGTCGGCCCAGGCGCCGAGCTTGGTGTTCTCCGGCCCCTGGACCACGTCGGCGACGTCCGAGAGCTTGACCGGCCCGCCGTTCTTGTAGGCGATGATCGCGTCGTCGTAGGCCTTCGGGTCCTGAATCTGGTCGTTGGCGTTGATCGCGTAGGACTGCTTCGGCCCGTCGATGGTGCCCTTGGGGGTGTTGACGTTGAGGTTGGTGATCGTGGTGCGCAGGTCGTCGATGTTGAGGCCGTAGGCGGCGAGCGCCCGCGCGTTGAAGCGCACCCGCACCGCCGGCCGCTGCCCGCCGGAGATGCTCACCAAGCCGACGCCCGCCACTTGGCTGATCTTCTGGGCGAGCCGCGTCTCGGCCAGATCCCGCACCTGCGTCAGCGGCAGGGTCTTGGAGGTGAGCGCCAGCGTCAGCACCGGGGCATCGGCGGGGTTCACCTTGGCGTAGATCGGCGGCGCCGGGAGATCCGAGGGCAGCAGGTTGCCGGCGGCGTTGATCGCCGCCTGAACCTGCTGCTCGGCGATGTCGAGGGGCAGGTCGAGGTTGAACTGCAGGGTGACGACGGAGGCGCCGGCCGAGGACTGCGAGGTCATCTGGTTGAGGTTGGCGAGCTGCCCGAACTGCCGTTCCAGCGGCGCGGTCACCGCCGAGGTCATCACCTCGGGGCTGGCGCCGGGATAGAACGTCTGCACCTGGATCGTCGGGTAATCGACCGACGGCAGGGCCGAGACCGGCAGGTTCAGGTACGACACCCCGCCGACGATCAGGATCGCCAGCATCAGGAGCGTGGTGGCCACGGGGCGCAGGATGAAGAGGCGGGAGGGGTTCATGCGCAGCCTCCCGTCTCGACGCTGCCAAGCTCACGTATCGCAGGCCGACGGATCGCCCTCCCCCCTCTGCGGAGGAGGGCGGCCCTCGCGTGAGCGAGGGTCGGGTGAGGGGAGCGCGTTATCCGGATGCGGCGCACCCCTCTCCCGACCCGCTTCGCGGGCCACCCTCCCCCGCAGAGGGGGGAGGGAGCGCGCGTGTTCTGAAACCTCCGGCTCACGGCGCCTGCCGCCGGCGTCCGCGCCTCTGGCCGCCCTCGGGCGACGCCGCTGCCGGCTCGACGGGCTTTCCGTCCGCGGTCTGCTGCCCTGCCGTGACCCGCACCGGCGCCCCGTCGCGGAGCCGGTCGGTGCCGTCGGTGACGATGCGGTCGCCCGCCTGGAGGCCGGAGAGCACCACGGTGCGGGTGCCGTCGGTCTCGCCCGTCCTGATCGGGCGCATCGTGACCTTCTCGTCCCCGTCCATCAGGTAGACGTAGGTGCCGGGCGTGCCCTGGAGGATCGCGGCGTTGGGGACGAGGGGCGCGGCGCGCACCGTGTCGACGGTGAGCTTGGCGTTGACGAACTGGTTGGGGAACAGGTCCTCGTCGCCGTTCTCGAACAGGGCGCGCAGCTTCACCGTGCCGGTGGTGACGTCGATCTGGTTGTCGACGGTGTCGAGCGTGCCCGTGGCGATCTCGTGGGCGTCGCCCCGGTCGTAGGCCCGCACCGTGAGCTTGGCGCCCGAGCGTACCCGCCGCATGACGCGGGCGACATCGTCCTCGGGCAGCGTGAACACCACCGAGATCGGGTGGAGCTGCGTGACCACGACGATGTTGGTCGAGGCCGCCGTGATGTAGTTGCCCTGATCGACCTGCCGCAGGCCGACGCGGCCCTCCACCGGCGTGGTGATGCGGGCGTAGGCGATGTTGAGCCGCTGTTGGTCGACGAGCGCCTGATCGGAGGCGACCGTGCCCTCGTTCTGCTTCACCAGCGCCCCTTGCGTGTCGACGTTCTGCTTCGAGATCGAGTCCTGCTGGGCGAGCCGCTGGAAGCGGGCGAGATCGAGCTTGGAGTTCTGAAGCAGCGCCTGATCGCGGGCGAGCTGTCCCTGATACTGGGCGAGCAGCGCCTCGTAGGGCCGCGCGTCGACCTGGGCGAGGTAGTCGCCGCGCTTCACGGTCTGGCCCTCGCGGAACCCGATCTCGGTGAGGTAGCCGCTGATCTGCGACTTCACGGTCACGGTGGCGAGCGGCGTCACCGTGCCGAGGCCCTGGAGGATCACGGGGACGTCGCCCGCGGCGACCTGCGCGATGCCGACCGCCTGGGGCGGGTCGCCGCCGCCGCCGTGGCGACCGCCGCGGCCGCCCTTGCCCTGCGTCGTCCCCGGGCTCCCCGCGCCCTGCGTGCGCGCGTCGTACCAGCGGTGGCCGATCGCGCCCGCGGCGAGCAGCGCCAGGATCAGCAGCATCCAGCGGCCGGGGCGGAACCGCCGTCGCGTGCGGGCCGGCGCCGCGATCGGCTGGAACGCGCGCGCCGTCTCCGTCCGGATGGGTGAGCTCTCGTTCATGACTGATCAGACCACGTTCCGGGCGCCGCGGCCCCCGGCCCACGCCCTGTCCCTCTTGTTCTCAAGCCCGGGCGCGCGTCGAAACCCGGCCTCCTACCCGTCGGCGAGTGTACAGGAGCCGAACGAACCCCGCCTTGCGGCATCGTCGTGTGAGGAGGTTCTCGCGCGGGTCCGGCGCAGATCTTCGGGCTTGCGCAGATCTTCGGGTTCAGGAGCCAACATGGGCCGAGCCCATCGCGCGCCAATGCGTCGTCAGTACGGCGTCGAGGTTTCGGGCGTGTTGCTGGCCGGATCAGGGCCGCTCCAGCGACCGGTAGAATCGGACCACGTCCCGGTACGATTCGTCGACGGGCGCGACCGGAACGGCCAGCCGCAGCCCGACACCGAGGGCGCCGAGGGCAAGGCCCAAGGTGAGCGCGACGCCGAGGGCCCGCGTGGATGGCGTCCGCATGCGGTGCCTCGACGGAGAGCGGTGTCGCCGGCCCTCGGAGAGGCCGGAGACGCGAAAAGGCCCGCCAACGGATTGGCGGGCCTGTCCACGACCGGTCCGGCGTGACCGAAGGACCGGAACGAGGGGGCGGAGTTCCGTCCCGACGGGCGCCGTGCCGGCCGTGTTCCAGGAAGGTACGTCACGACTGATGAATGTCAATATTCGTCAGTCGTGCGTTCGCTGGGCACGTGCGCTGCCGCACGTTTCACGGGTGCCAGGGCTCATGGTATCACGGCGCCGATGCGCGCCCCTCGCCGAGCTCCGCCCCCGCCCCGGTCGACGTTCGGGCCCCCGATGGCACCCGCATGAACCCGCTCTACGCCGGCCTGCCGACGACGGTGTTCGAGACGATGTCGGGCCTTGCCCGCGCGCACGGAGCGATCAACCTCGGCCAGGGTTTTCCCGACGATCCGGGGCCGGCGGACCTGCGCGCGCGCGGCGCCCGGGCGCTCGTCGAGGGCTGGAACCAGTACCCGCCGATGATGGGGCTGCCCGCCCTGCGCGAAGCGGTCGCGGCGCACTACGCCCATCACCAGGGCTTGGCGCTGGACCCGGAGACGGAGGTGATGGTGACCTCGGGGGCCACCGAGGCGCTCGCCGGCGCGCTGCTGGCGCTGATCGAGCCCGGCGACGAGGTGGTGCTGTTCGCGCCGATGTACGACGCCTACCTGCCGCTGGTGCGCCGCGCCGGCGGCGTGCCGCGGATCGTGACGCTGCGTCCCCCCGCCTTCCGCCTCGACGCGGCGGCGCTCGCCGAGGCGTTCACCCCGCGCACGCGGGTCGTGCTGCTCAACAACCCGCTGAACCCGAGCGCGACGCTGTTCTGCCACGACGACCTCGCACTACTGGCCCGATTCTGCTGCCGCCACGACGTGGTCGCGGTCTGCGACGAGGTCTGGGAGCACGTGGTGTTCGACGGCGCGCGGCACGTGCCGCTGATGGGCCTGCCCGGCATGCGCGGGCGCACGGTCAAGATCGGATCGGCGGGAAAAATCTTCTCGCTCACCGGCTGGAAGGTCGGCTTCGTGATGGCCGACGCGTCCCTGATGCGGGTTCTCGCCAAGGCGCACCAGTTCCTCACCTTCACGACGCCGCCGAACCTGCAGGAGGCCGTCGCCTACGGGCTGGGCAAGGACGCGTCGACCTTCGAGGCCATGCGCACGGGCTACGCCCGCTCCCGCGACCGGCTGGCGGACGGCCTGACGCGGCTCGGATTCCAGGTGCTGCCGGCGCGGGCGACGTGGTTCCTCAACATCGACATCGCGGGCCTCGGCCACGCCGACGACGCGGCGTTCTGCGACGTGCTGGTGCGCGAGCACCGGGTCGCGGCGATCCCGGTGAGCGCGTTCTACGCCGACGCCTCGACCGACGCCTCCTCGGCCGACGCCCCCGTGCGCAACCTCGTGCGCCTGTGCTTCGCCAAGGCCGACGCGACGCTGGACGCCGCCATCGCCCGCATGGCCGGCATCCTGCGGGGGCCGGCATGATGCGCGCGACCCGGCCCGATCGCGTCCTTGCCGGGTGCCCCGCCGGGGCCCACATCCTCCCGCATGGCCGCCCTCGCTCCCCGGACCCCCGCGATGGACTCCACGCAGACCTTCCGCGCGACCCCGCTCTCCCGCATCGCCGATCCGAGCCGCGAGGCAAGCCTCGCCCGGCTGGAGGCGCTGGCGCACCTGCTCGATTCCGCCTTCCTGATCCCCGGGATCAACCGCCGGGTCGGGCTGGAGGCGCTCATCGGCCTCGTGCCGGTGGTGGGCGACCTCGTGGGCCTCGTGATCTCGTCCTACATCGTCGGCGAGGCCCGGCGGCTCGGCGCCCCGCGCTGGCTGCTCGGGCGGATGGCGCTGAACGTCGCCTTCGACGGGGCGATCGGGATCGTGCCCCTGGCCGGCGACCTGTTCGACGCGGCCTTCAAGGCCAACATCCGCAACGTCCGCCTGCTGCGCCGCTGGATGGAGCGCAGCGGCGGCGTGCGCCCGAACGAGATCGAGGGCACGGCCGTGCGGATCGACGGCTGACGACCGCCTGCGAGGCTCCCCAAACGCGCCTTCCCTCCCCC
>NZ_CAXTBY010000048.1:0-6060 GCF_964242245.1 uncultured Methylobacterium sp.
TCCTACGAGATCGAGAACGACCGGCGCACCGGCAAGCAGTCGGCCGGAAACCTCCAAGCCGTCTGAGGTCTCTTCGCGTCCCCGGACTCCCGTTCGGGGACGCATGCCTGTCTGCGGCATTTCCGCATCCGTCGACGAATTTCCACCGCCGCGCCGGCCTTTGTCCCCGATCCTCACCCCGCCTCGGTGCAACCCAGGTTGCACGGCGCCGGGACCTCGGTCATTGCCTCCTTGGAAGCGCAGCGACCACGCATCCTGAGACCAAACGGGCCCGTTCCACCGGCCCCGTCCCGCGGATTGATCCGCCAGGGACGCTCCCGAAACCCCGAAGTGAGACACCGTACGAGAAAGGCCAGATGAGCGCATTCGACTATCGTAATTTCGACGACCGCCGCCAGAACTCCGCCGACGCCAAGGCCGCATTGCTGGCCAAGTTCAAGGCCCGCCCGCCGGCGGACGACCCGGAGATGGTGGCCAAGGCCAAGGCCCGGGCCGAACTCGTCCAGGCCCGCGAGACGCGCATCCGCGAGCGGGAAGCCGCCCGCCTCGCCGCCGAGAAGCAGGCCGCCGCGGAGAAGCGCGCCCGCGAGGAGGCGGAACTCGCAGCCCAGATCGCCCGCGAGGCCGCGGAGGCCGCAGCCCTTCAGGAGCGCAAGGCCTCCGAACTCGCCGCCAAGAAGGAGCTGCGCGATGCGCGCTACGCCGCCCGCAAGGCCAAGGTGAAGACCAAGCGCTGAGCCGGAGCCTCGCCGGCCGGTTCCCAAACCGCGCCGTCCGCCGCTGCGGACGGTCGCTCTCGTTCCCGTGGCTCGCGGCCCATGCCCGCTGACCGAGAACCTGCGGGGCGCCCTCAATCCTCCTGGAGGCGGATTTCGCGGTTGAAACGATGACGCGGGGCACCGGGTGCCGGAGTTGGGAAGGGATGTCGATGCGGTGGATGCTGGTCGGCCTTCTGGCGCTTGCGTCGCCAGCTCTCGCCGCGGATGCCGGACTGGTCGTCGCCTGCGACAGCCTCGTGTCCCTGCGCCTGCTGACCGCCGCCGCACCGGACCGAAGTACCGCCTTGGCGCGCGTCGCGGAGCAGCCCGGTTGTCGGGTAACACCGCGCGCGGATATCGGCGTGGTGGAGCATCGCGCGATGATCGGCGGGGTGCCGTTCGAGTGTCTGGCCGTCAGGGCGGAGGCCCAATGCCTCTGGGTTCAGCCCTGAACCCACTTCGAACGCGTCGCGGCTGCAGGTCCGATGAGCCCTGCGCCTGCCGTTCCGAGCGGGACGGCACGCTCGACCTCGTGCGGCGCACCATCATCAGTCGGTGGCCGGGCACAACCGCTGCTAGGCCTGCGGCGTCACCGACGCCTGCTCATGCGTCCAGCGGGGCGCCGAT
The DNA here is from genome assembly GCF_964242245.1 of uncultured Methylobacterium sp. Taxonomy (NCBI): domain Bacteria; kingdom Pseudomonadati; phylum Pseudomonadota; class Alphaproteobacteria; order Hyphomicrobiales; family Methylobacteriaceae; genus Methylobacterium; species uncultured Methylobacterium sp. The sequence goes on from NZ_CAXTBY010000048.1 coordinate 1,386, forward strand.
CCGAGCGCGGAGCTGGAGGCGAAGGTTCTCGTTGGCACCGCCTTCCGCATCCAGCGCCGACATCAGGCGCAGGAGCTGACTGATCGGCGTGGCGCGGTTCCGCACCGCCTCCGCGATCCGCGCATGCAGTGACGCATCGCTGCCGGAGCCCTGCCCCTCCGCCTCGGTCTTGGCCGTCTGACGCATGGTCCGCGCTCGTTCTCGGAGAAATCCAGGATCGCCGGGCGGGTGGCTACGCCTTTCGCGCACGCTCCGCCAGCAGGTCCCGCACGAATTCATAGTCGGCGAAGGGCCGCGTCGCACCCGGGCAACACGCCGACCGGGATTGCGGGGACAACCGGGGCCACCCCCTGCTTCCTGCCTGGATCTGCCTTGACGCGCCGGTCAGGTCCGCGCCAGCGGCGAGGCGGCGTAGCCGTCGAGGAGGTCCTGCGGGTCGCGGTAGATCGCGATGCAGCCCGCCGCCGACAGGTCGGCCTCCGGAAACCCGCCGCACAGCACGCCGATCGTGGCCAGCCCCGCCTTCGCCGCGGCCTCGGCATCGTAGGGAGTGTCGCCGATCACGACGACCTCGGCCTTCTCCACGCCGCCGAGCTTCGTCAGGGCCGCCTCGAAGATGTCGGGATAGGGCTTGGAGCGCTCGGCCTCGTCCGAACTCGTCGCGATGTCGACGAGGTCGGTGATCCCGAGGATCTGTTGGTAGTGCTCGACCTCCGCGCGCTTGCCGGAGGAGGCGAGCGCGATGGCGAGCCCGTCGGCGCGGAGGCGCTCGAACAGGGCGCGCACCCCCGGGAACGGCCGCACCCGGTCGAGGTAGGCCCGCTTGAACAGGTCCGAGCGGTAGGCCTCGATCGTCTCGCCCTCCGCGGCGATCCGCGCCTCGGACAGGAAGACCGGCATCAACTGGTCGCCGCCCTTGCCGATCTGGCCGCGGACGGCGCGCGCGTCGGTCTCGACGCCGAAGTGGGCGAAGGCCGCGACCCAGGCCTCGGCGTGCAGGTCGACGCTGTCGAGCAGCGTCCCGTCGATGTCGAAGATCACGGCCTTCATGCGCGTGTCAGCGCGGGACGATGTGCAGGCCGTCGTCGGGCAGCAGGTTGCGGGCGGGGCCCCCGGTCTGCTGGCCGCGGCCCTGCTGGTAGTAGGGCAGCTCCGGGTGCCGGTCATTGTCGCCGCCCGAATCGTAGGCCCACGGCGCGTTCCAGGGGGCGCGGCCGTCGGCGGCGACCGGCGCGGTCGCGTGGGCGGCACCGCGGTCGATCCGACCCTGCGCCTGCGCTACCGCTGGGAGGACGAGCATGGCGGCCAGGAGGCCGGCGAAACGGGTTTTCATGAGGGCCTTCGGGGGACTCGGGCGCGGCGCATCCCGGCCCGCAGTGGGTTCTTCCCGGACAACGGCACAGGTTCGCCCGCGTTCCGTGCCGCGATCTCAGGCGGCGGCCCGCGCATCCGTCCGCGCGTGGGCGTGCCAGACGTACCAGCAGAGTGCGGCCACCGGCACGCCGATCAGCGAGGTCCCGACGAAGAACCACGCGAAGCCGAGGTCCTCGATGACGAAGCCCGAGGCGCCCGCGAGCAGGCTGCCGGGCAGCGCGCAGAGCGAGGTCAGGAGCGCGTACTGGCTCGCCGCGTGCGCGCTCGCGGTGAGCGACGACATGTAGGTGATCAGCACGATCGACGCGAAGGCGTAGGCGAAGCTGTCGATGCTGACGGCGACGGCGAAGGTCCAGAACGCGCCCCCGCCGTCGCCGCCGTGGACGGCGAGGTAGGCCAGCGCGAGGTGCGAGGCCGAGCCGAACACCGTGCCGACGACGAGGCTCGCCATCATGCCGATCCGCGGCACGACGAAGCTCGCCAGGAACGTGCCCCCGAGCGCGACGCCGAAGCCGAACAGCTTCGTCACCGTGGCGATGTCGGTGTTGGAGTAGTGCAGGCTCTTGAACAGCGGGATCGCCATCGCGCTCGACACGTAGCCGGGCATGCGGAAGCCCGCCACCATCAGCAGGATCGGCAGCGCCATCGGCCCGAGCCGCGCGACCAGATCCCGGATCGGGGCGATGACCGTCTCGACGAAGCCGGCGTGCTCGTGCGCGGCGTTCTTGTCGGAATCCGGCTCGGGGGCCATCAGCGCCGCGATCATGCCCGGCGCCATCAGTACGGCCATGCAGAGGTAGGCGGCGCGCCAACCATAGGCGTCGGCGAGGTAGAGGGCGCCCGCACCCGCCGCGAGGTTGCCCACCCGCCAGCCGACCTCGGCGACGGACGACATCAGCGCCTGCCGCTCAGGGGGCGCCACGGTGATGCGCCAGCCGTCGATCACCACGTCCTGCGTCGCGCCGGCAAATCCCAGCGCCAGGGAGAACACCACCGTCCAGGCGAGCCAGTGGGCCGGATCGCCGAAGGCGACGCCCGCGAGCGTCAGCATCACGCCGATCTGCGAGGCGACGATCCAGCCGCGCCGCCGCCCGAGCCACCGTGCGAGAACGGGCGCGTCGTAGCGGTCGAGGAAGGGCGCCCAGAGGAACTTGAACTTGTAGGCCAGCGTCAGCTCGCTCATCAGACCGAGGATGCCGATCGGCACCCGCGCCTCCGACAGCCACGCCGACTGCGTGACGTAGACCAGCAGGAACGGGATGCCGGAGCTGAAGCCGAGCCCGAGCATCGCGGCGATGCGCCGGTCGGAGAGGTGGTGCAGGACGAGCGGCCTGCCCGGGCTGCTCCGCGCGACGTCGTCCGGCATGCGAGCGTGCCTCCCTCGCCCGGCTGCGGGCGCGTTCCTCCACTGCCATCGGCGGCGGATTTCGACCACTGGCAAAGATGCGGCCGGTGGCAAATCCGCTCGACCGCGCAGGCGTGATCCTCCTGAGGTTCCCGCCGTCTAAGCATCATTCCGCGAAGTGTCCCGCGGTTCTCGGTCGAAAATGATGCGGCAACAAACAGATCGAAGCAGGCTTTCGTGGGCGAAGCCACGAAAGCCTGCTTAGGATGCGGTCAGCCACGGCTGACCGCATCCGAGACGAGGACGGGTTCGAGCCAGCCTCGATACCGGACCATCCGACCCGTCAGCGGATGGCCGATCTCGACGTGGAACGTGAACCGGCCGTTCTCCTGCGCCTCGAAGGTATTCCCGCCCGGGGCCAGCACCATCGGCATCGGGATGCCGAGGAGCGACCAGCGTCGGACGACCATGCGCAGCCGCCCGTCCTCGACGAGGAGGGCGAGGCCGACCGCCACGGGACCGAACCGCTCGACGAGGAGGCGTTCCCAGCGGCCGCGCCCCTCCGACTGGCGGCTCGCGAACGTCAGGCCGGCGAAGTCGCGCCGCCAGGTCTCGCCCGCACCCGCGACGGTGAAGCGGACCTCCACGGGCACGTCCTCCCCGGCCGCGGGGAGGCCGAACAGCCGTGCGGCGAGGCGCGCCGGGACGCCGGTTCCGCGCTCCACGCGTGCCCGGCCGCGATACGTCCGCGGTCCGCCCGCGCCGTGCAGGGCGCGCAGGGCGCTCGGAAGGCCGTCCCAGGCCTCGCCGAGCAGCCGCCGGTACAGCGGCACGCCCGCGGCGGCCTCCTCCGATCGCCTGCGGCCGGTCCGGATCGCCCGCCGCGCGAACAGGGCCTCGTAGTCGGCGAGGCTGAGTTCTCCGTCCCCCGGCCGCGCGCCGGGCTCCGGCCGGCGCCCCGCCACGGCGTTGCGAACGATCGCCTCGGCCGCCATGGACGGGATGAGCGGTCCGTCCACGCCCTCCGCCACCATGTGCCAGCTTCGCTCGACCGGGACGCCGCCTGCGTCCAGGCCGGCCACCGACACGAACATGCCGCCGCGATGCTCGCCCCACCGCACGACGTTGATCACCCGGTCGATCAGGGGCGCGAGGAAGGCCAGCGACGGCAGGAGGCGCCAGCGCACGAGCCAAGCGAGACCGTTCAGCATCCCGGTGGAGGATCTCGGGAACCGGCCCTGCGCCCACCCAGACGTCGGCGAGCGACGGCAGGCGGCGGGGCAGGAGTTGCAGGTCCGGCACGTCCACCAGGGAGAAGCGCGTCGTCCTGAGCGGGAGCTGGCCCGGCGGCGCGATCGTGTAATCCAGGCTCTCGGTGAGCGCGTACCCGGTGGTGTCCCGCCCCTCGCGGCGCAGGCGGAGCGGCTGTCCGGCGTAGCCCGCGATCGCGCGGATGACGTTCGGGCCGACGCCCGCGTCGGGCGAGGGCGCGATCCCGCCGGTCACGGCGCGGACCTCGGACATGTCCTGCGTCAGATGGTCGACGACCGCCGCCGTCAGGACCGGGAAGCTGCTCATGCCGGACAGGATGAAGAGGGTCCCGGCGCGCGCCTCCGCATCGAAGCGCGATGCCCTCCACGAACCCGGCGCCGTCCGCGAGGTCGAGGTCGTGCACCCCATGCGCGAGGCAGGCCCGCACGACCGGGTAGGGGTCCGCGCCGTAGGCCTGGAACGGACCGGTCGCGTCGACGAGGATGTCGGGGGCGAACGCGTCCAGCCGGTCGGCGATGCCCGCCCGGTCGATGGCCGCCGGCACCGCGCGCGCCGCGCCGCCGAGGGTCCGGCAGAACGCGGCGGCCCGCTCCAGGGAGCGTCCGGCGATCACCAGGGTCAACCGCCCCTCGTCGGCCAGCAACCCGGCCAGGCGACCGCCGAACGTGCCGTATCCTCCGAGGA
>NZ_CAXTBY010000048.1:6160-26027 GCF_964242245.1 uncultured Methylobacterium sp.
CGTCGTACAGGGCGCCCTGCCAGCGTTCGGGCAGGACCCGCAGCACCGCCGCCGCCGACCAGGGCGGCCCGAGCCGCTCCGCCATGCGGATCGAGCCTTCGAGCTTGAACCAGGCGCGGCCGCCGTCCAGCAGGATGTTCGTCTCGAAATCCTCGGTGTCCAGGCCGTAATGGGCATACAGCGCCCGCCCGAGCGGGGCCTGCGCCGGCAGCAGCCTGAACTGGCCGAGGGGATCACGCCGGATCACGAACCGGGCCCAGCCCGAGCACAGGGCGCAGTGGCCGTCGAAGACGATGATCGGCTTGTCGTCCGGGAAGGCCGGAACGTTCGGGTCCCGCCGATAGCTGAACGCGTCCCCATCCTGGGTCATGCCGAATCCGCCGTTCGTCCGAGGGGCGGAGCCGCTTGTAACGGAATTTCCGTGCGCCGCCGCGTGCCGTCGCGGGCGGCCTCTGCCGACGCGAGATTCGGCCGCCTCGGCAGCGTCGCATGCGGAAGGGCCGTCCACCGGACGCGGAAACGGCGAGAGCCCGTCCCTCGATCGAGGGACGGGCTCTCGCAGAGGTTGCGATGCACCTGATCTCAGTGCACGGCGGCAGCCGATGCCGGGGTGCGGGTGGCCTTCGCCTTCGCGAGGCCGGCGGTCGCCGCGGCCTTCGGCGCGGACTTGGCCGCCGGCTTGGCGCTGACCTCGGCGGCGTTCGCCGCGACGGCGGCCTTCGCGGCGCGGGCCACCTTCGGCTTCAACACCTTGGCCGGGCTCGGGGCGAGGCTTGCCTCGGGCGCCACCGCCTGCACCATGACGATCTCGGCCTCAGCGCGCAGCCAGTGGGCGTCGGCCCGGCCGTTCACGCAGCCCTCGTCTTCCCAGATGTAGTAGGCGCGCTCGCGCACCCGATGCTCGATGAGGTCCATGCCTGATCTCCCGTTGCGGTCCCGAAGGCAACGATGAAAGCGCATGGTTAAAGCGGGGTTAACGGGATTTCGTGCTGCGGCGGCCCGACCGTCAGGGACGACGGGACGCCGGCCGTACGTGGCGCCGGTGGCCGCCCACGAACCCTGGCGGTCGAGGCGTCGGACACGACCGGCACGGCGATGTCACCCGCCCCCGTCAGCGCTTCCGCGGCCATACGGTGCGCCTCGGACCGCGCGGGGACGCCGCCCGGCCGACAGCCTGAGGAGCCGCAGTCCGATCCCCTGCCAGGATGCGCAGCCCGCGGCGCGGCGTCCATCCCGAGCCGCCACGAGCCGAGCATCACCACGCCGCGCGGAGGCCGGCGAGCGGCGCCGGGGCTGGAGCCGTTCCCGATCCAGTTGGATCGCGAAGCAGCGCTGGCCCCTCGTTGACGCGCTTTCCTGCGACGAACCGGCAACCGCTTCGTCGGAGAGCGCTCCAGGCGCGCCCGATGCTCAATCGAAGCTGCGGCCCTTCGCGGCGGACCCGCCGAGGCTGATCTTCTTCGGCCCACCCCCGAGGCTGACCTTCTTCGCGCCGGGCGCGAGGGCGGCCGGCGCCGGGGCTGCGGGCTTGGCCGGCAGGTGCGCCTGCCCGTGGATCACCGAGCCGACCTCGCCGGCGGCCCGGATCAGGTCCTCGCGCGCGCAGGCGCGGGCCACCTGGAGGCCGAGCTGGTGCATGTGGCTCTTGCCGTAGAGGTAGGCGGCGAGCTGCGCCCGCTTGAGCGGCGGAATGCGCTCCACGATCTCGGGGAAATCGTACGCGTCGGCCCGGTACACCGCGCCGAGGAGTTCGAGGGAGACGGGGCAGGCCGCATCGGGCTCGGCGCCGCTGGTGGGATGGGCTTGGGTCATGGATCACCTCGGGTTGGCGGCGGATCGCCGATGGCAGGGACGGCACCGGCCGCGGTGCCGTCGGATGGCAGTCCGATCGCCGCCTGCGCGCCGGCCGGCAGCATGGGCCGCACCGGCGACGCCGGCGGCCCGAGGCATCCGGTGCAGACCGAGGCGATGGCCCAGCGCGCACGCACGGCGCTGCGCACCCACACCGTCTCCCGCGCGGCATGGGCTGCCCGGGCGACCTCCGCGTCGGAGAGACCATCTCGGCCGATCGCGCCGGGGGCGGCGTCCGACGGTCGGATACGCAGGAAGAGCGGCTCCTGCGCCGATGCGCCGTAAACGACGGGGCCGACCAGGACCAGACCCATCAGGATCGCGCGCGTGCGGCGGCCGGACATCCGCGTCATCGTCGCCCGCTCCTTCCCCACGATCCCTGCGTTGCGGGGGCCGTTCAGCGGAGCCTCGGAGCATCATGGTTAATTGCGGCTTAACGATTGCGCCGCGGGCCGGTTGCCGCGTGGCGGGACATGGCAGCCCTGAGATCGACGGACCTGAGAAACCTTGACCGCTCGTTAACTCCGGCCCGTCAGCCTCGGCCGTCCGAGCGGAGGGCTGTTCCATGACGATCCCCGGACTTGTCGCGTGGCTGAGCCCCGGCGTCGTCGTGTGCGCGCTGATCGGCACGGCATGCCTCGCCGGCCGTGCGTTCGCCGCCCGCGCCCCGGACCCGCAGCCGATCCGGGTGCCCGCCCGCCGCTGAGCTCCGCCCGTGCGGCGATGTCAGATCCCGTCGCCGTGGCCGGACGGCGCGGCCGATGCCTCGGCCTGCCGCCGCTCCTGCGCGCGCCCGAGCCACAGGCTGTTGGCGAGCCACGCGGCCGAGAGCGGCACGGCCACCAGCGCCACCGAGGCGGAGCCGAGGCCGAGCGCCGCGATCCCGGCAAACGACCACGCCCCGACCTGATCGCCCAAGCGATACACCACCGTGTCGATGAAGCTCTTGGCCTTGTAGCGGTCCTCCCGCGGCACCACCGTGAACAGCACCTCGCGGATCGGCCGGCTGATCGCGAAGTTGCCGGCCCGCCGCAGCACCTGGAAGCCGACGATCGCGGCGATCGTCGGCGAGGCGGCCAGCGCGGCAAAGCCGAGGATGCTCAGCGCCGGCAGGATCGCCAGCGTCAGCCCGACACCGATCCGGCCGACGATGCGGCCCGTGAGGAAGACCTGCACGCCCAGCGTCAGCACGTTCACGGCGAGGTCGACGCTGGCGAAGAACGCGGTCTGCGCCGCCCTGTCGGGGAAGCTGCGCTTGGCGATGCCCGCCTGCTCGAAGTACAGGAAGGTCGAGGTGACCGAGAACAGGAGCAGGAACAGGCTGATGTTGAGGAGGTAGGGCGAGGCGAAGGTGCGGGTGATGCCGGCGAACACGCTGCCGCCGATCACCTGACCGGTGCCCTGCTCGGGACCTTGCCCGGTTCCTGCCGACGGGGCCTGCCGAAGGCGCTCCGAGAGGCGGGCGAGCCCGCGCATGCTGAACACGGCGCATTCCAGCAGCGCCACGGCGCAGAGCATCAGGCCCCAGGTGGGCACGTTCTTGGCGAGCAGCGCCGTGGTGGCCGAGCCGGCGATGGCGCCGAGCGTCGCCCCGGCCGCGATGAAGCCGAACAGGCGCTTGCCTTGGCTCGTCGAGAACACGTCGACGATGGTCGCCCAGAAGATCGAGACCACGAACAGGTTGAAGATCGACAGCCAGACGAAGAACGCCCGCCCGATCCACACGTCCCAGTCCGGCGGGGCGAGGTAGAGCGCCAGCGCGAACAGCAGGATGTTGGCGGCGAAGAACCGGTAGGTGAGCGGCACGAAGCGGGCGCGCGGCATCTGCTTGACCAGCCACGCGAAGGGCAGGTTGAGCGCGAGCATCCCGAGGAGCGTGGCCGTGAACAGCCAGGGCAGGTTCTCGATGCCGCCCGCCACGCCCATCTGGTCGCGGATCGGGCGCAGGACGTAGTAGGCGGCCAGGATCGAGAAGATGTAGGCCCAGGACCACGCCAGCGCCGGCCCCTCCCCCGGGCGGACGTCGATCAGGCGTGCGAAGGGGTTTGGGGAGAACGCCGCCCCCGCCGGCATCGCGGCCGGCGTCATCGAGCCTTCGGCCCGGCCGCAGGTCCTCTCTTCCGTTCGGAAACTATCGTTTCCTCACATCGGGCGGGGACGAGCACCGCGCCCTCCCTCCCCCCTCCGCGGGGGAGGGTGGCCCCCGTCAGGGGGCCGGGAGAGGGGTAGCGCGATGGTGCGGGGTGCAGGCCGCCGCGCGACCTGTCCGGACGCGGCGTTCCCCTCTCCCGACCCCTGCTGACGCAGGGGCCACCCTCCCCTGCAGAGGGGGGAGGGAGGGCGCGCGTGGCAGACATCCTCGTGTCAATCCGCAAGCAAACGGGAGAAGGAGCCCGGTGATGCGGACGCGAGCGACGCGAAAGCGCTGCCGTCACTGCGTCAGCCCGAGCATCTTGCGCAGCTCCGGCGCGGTCTGGTCGTGCCCGAAGCCGGGCGATCCCATGGCGAACCTGCCCGCGTCCTTGAGCGGGCCCACCACCACCGGATCGAAGCCCGCATCCGTCACGAGGCCCTCGGCCACCCTGAGCGCGCCCGCGTCGTCGCCCGCGATCGGGATCGCCATGCGCCCGCCCGCCCGGTCGGCCCCGCCGTTGGCGCCCTCCTTGGCGAAGATCTTGTAGTTGGCCGCATTGAACGCCCGCACCAGTCGGGCGCCGGGGAAGTACTTCTCCGAGGTCGCGCCGATGCCGTCGGCCTGGACCTCGTCGTAGAGTTCGCCGTCGCGGGCCTTGGTGGCGTTGCCGGCATCCAGCACGACCTTGCCCTTCAGCGCGGCGGCGTGAGCTTTCGACAGCTCCGGGTAGGCCTTGTAGGGCACGGCGACGAACACCGCGTCGCCGAAGGCAATCGCCTCCTCCGGCGTGCCGGCCCTGGCCTTGCTCCCTAAGCCCTCGACCATGGCCTTCAGGGTCTCGGGATGGCGGGAGGAGAACATCACCTCGTGCCCGTCCTTGACCCAGAGGGTGCCGAGGGTGCCGCCGATGTTGCCGGAGCCGATCACCCCGATCCGAATTTTCTTAAGGGTCTCCTGCGCACCGGCAGGCACGCTCAGCAGAACCGCGCCGGCGACGAGGAGGGCGCGGCGGGAGATCGCGAAATCAGAGCGCATCGATGAAGGTCTCCATCTGTTTCCGCTCGCCCGTGTCGGGCAGGCGCCCGCGCGCGGCGGCGAGGTTGTCCTCGACGTAGGCGACCTTCGCCATGCCGGGGATCGGGCAGGTCACGGCCGGGTGGCCGAGGACGTACTTCAGGAAGAATTGCGGCCACGTCGCGCAGCCGAACGCCTTGGCGAAGTCGGGCACCGCCCGGCCCTGCACCGCCTTGAACAGCCTGTCGCGCCCGAACGGCACGTTGACCATCACCGCCATGCCGCGCTCGGCGGCCAGCGGCAGGATGCGGGCGGCCGCCTCGCGGTTGTCGATGGCGTAGTTGACCTGGACGACGTCAAGGGCCTCCCGCTTCATCACCGCCTCCAGGCCGTCGAGCTGCCCGTCGCGCCAGACCGTGACCCCGACGTAGCGGATTCGCCCCTTCGACTTCAGGTCGCGCAACGTGGCGAGATTCTCGGCCGCATCGATGAGGTTGTGCACCGCCAGGAGATCGATGGTCCTGACCTTCATCCGCACGAGCGAGCGCTCGAATTCGGCCAGCGTCGCCGCGCGGCCCTGCGTGTCCACCTTGCTCGCGAGGAACACCGTCTCGCGCAGGCCGGTGTCCGAGAGGATGTGCCCGAGCACGTCCTCGGCGGTGCCGTAGCTCGGGGCGGTGTCGATCACCGAGCCGCCCAGCGCGACGAAGCGCTCCACCGCCGCCTTCAGGGGCGCGATCGCGTCGGGCACGGGCTCGACCTCGTAGCGGCGCGAGGTGCCGATGCCGACGACCGGCAGCATCTCGCCCGAGGACGGGATCGGACGGCGGATCAGGTCGGTCTCGGCCGATCCGAGGCGGGCGGCCAGCGGCACGGCGCCGGCGGCGGCAAGGAGGGCGCGTCGGGATACGGGCATCGCCTGAGTCTCCGTGGCGGTTCTGGTGGGTGCCGCCTTCCAAGTATAGGGTGCGCCCGGCCGAAGGGGGGCGGTATACCGCGTTGCCGATGAAATCCGTCACGGTCGTGGAGGGCACTTCTCGACTTGGCTCTTCAGACGCGCGCCGGTTCCCTCCCGCCTCTGCGCGGGAGGGTGACCCGGAGCCGGATTCCTTCCGCGTCGCCGTAAAGCTCGGGCTGGGGCGCCGGTTTCCTATTCCCGATCGCTTACGGATACGCGCACTTCACCGGACCGATTCCGGTCGCCCGCCCGAGAACGGCCCCCCGCCGCGTTGGCCCGCGTGACCGCATGTCTTCCGGAGGAGCGTGACCTCAATCCTCCTCCGGCGGCTCCTCGAATTCGGCGCCCTCGGTGTCGGGTGCGATGCGGAAGCGGTACTCGTCGATGGCCAGGAATGCCCGGTGGACGGCCTGCGGGTCGAGCCCGTCGCGCACCACGAGCGTCTGGAAGTCGATGAACAGCCGGGCGATGCGGGCCTCCTCCGACAGAGTCTTGAGGCCGGAGAAGACAGCGCCCGCCGTCATCATGTAGCGTCCGGTTGCCCCGGTCGTATCAGGATAGGTCAGCACCGCAACCTGCCCAGCCGTCTCCGGTTTCATGTCCGCCCACCGCACGGGCGTCCAGACGACGATCGCCTCCGACTGCTTCACGGGCCAACCTCCGCCATCCGCTCACGATGAAGCGGAGTACAGAAGCGGGCGTTCCGCGAGAAGGACTCCCGCCGGAACGATGGTCCGGCGGCCAGGTCGTCGGAGAATGTCCTACGGCGCGCGCATCACCTGCCCGCGGATCTCGCCCTTCGGGTTCGCGGCGGTGTGGATGTTGAAGTAGAGCTTGCCGGCAGCCAGATCGGCGGCCTTGGTCTCGTCGATCGTGGCCGAGCCCTCGAACGGGCTCGCGGTGGCGGTCACCGGGATCAGCACGCCGGCATTGTCGCCGGTGCCTGCGGGGCCATGGAAGTGCGCCGCCGTCGCCGGGCCGGTCAGCCCGCCGTAGGTGCCCTTCCAGGTGAGCGTCCTGCTCGCCGGATCGTAGGTCACCGAGACCTCGCCGGTGCCCTTGGTATCGTTGGCGGGCACCTCGCTCGCGCCCTTCATCTCGGCCTTGTAGAGCATGCCCTCGGCGGCGGCCGAGGCCCCGGAGACCGTGACGGGCAGCGCGAAGGCGGCGAGCGCGAGCGCGGCGAGGCCGCACTGGATGGCACGGATCATCGAATCCTCCCATGTTGGGCGAGCCCGACATGGGCCGCGCGGGAGAAGATAGGCGGATCGGGCCCACCGGCGACCACGTTGCGCGGCCCGACGCCGGACGGCACACTGCCGGGTTGGGGTTCAACCCGCGTCCGAGGTCCCCGACGCCCCGGTCGCCGATGCGAGCCGGGCCGCCGACTTGACCAGCGTGAGCACGTCGCGCCGCATCTGCGGATCGGCGATCGCGCCGTAGGCTTTCAGGAGATCGACGGCGCCGGGAAGGCCGAGGAAGGGCGGGGCGGCCCCGTCCGACGGACCCGTCCCATCGGCCTCGACCTCGAAGAAGGTCGAGACCGGAACGCCGAGATGGTCGGCGATCGTCCGGAGCCGGCCGGCTCCGACGCGGTTGCGGCCCTTCTCGTACTTCTGGACCTGCTGGAAGCTCACCCCGAGCGCCTGCCCGAGGGCGGTCTGGCTGATGCCCCGCGCCGCCCGCAGCAGCGCGATGCGGCTGCCGACACCGTGGTCGGCATCGGTAGGCTTCTTCTGCTCCGCGTTCGTCATGATGAGGCTGTGCCCTGCAAACGTTGCCGGGCGCAGCCGCCCGAAGCCTCTGACGTAATCGATTGAATACAAAATTCAATCAGGAGATGCATTGTGTGCAAGGAAATCCATGTTCTGATGGCAATCCTGCCACGCTTCCACCGCATGGCACCCTCGTCCGTCCGGCCCGCTTCGCCACCATCCTCCGCCCGAAGCCGCTGCAATCCCTCGAATTCGCAATCCTTCGAATTCACAGGGCTTTGAACGTGCGAAATTCGTGCGCCGGAGCGTCGCCCGGTCCGTGCACGGTCGACCATGCCGGCCCCCTCCCCTGAGCGACCGGATCACGGATCGGGAAGAACAGCGTGTTGAGCACCGGCGCGGCAGCAGCGCATCGTCGCCCCGGCGTCGCACAGACCCGAGGCTGCGGCTCGCCTCGGGGTGCGACCTCCATCCGCGTCGTCACGAACCGGACGCGGTAACGGACCGCGTCGTCCGCCGCCAATCCGCGGGCGGCTGGAACACGCCGGACCAGAGGCCGAGGCGACCACCCCAGGCCCGGTCCTCGCTGCCGGCGTAGTCCGGCGCGACGCGCCGGTCCGCGACGGCGAGGCCCCGGGCGACCATCCAGGCGCCGAGGTCGGCACCGCCGACGCGGCACACGGCGAGCGTGCCCGAGGCGTCGTCCGGTCCGCGCCGCTCGCAGGTGACGGGGTCGCGCCCGAGCCGCGCGGCGAGCGCGCGGGCGGCGTCCCGGCCGCAGGCGTAGTCCCGCTCGTCGCCGTCGAAGCAGGTCTGTCCGGCATCCGGCGCGTCGATGCCGTAGAGCCGGACCCGGAGGGTGCCGACGGCCAGGGTGTTGCCGTCGATCACCGAGGCTCGGCCCGCGATGGGGTCGGCAGCCCGCGCGGTCGGCGCGCAGCAGAGCGCCGCGAGCAGGGCCGGGGCGACCGGGCCGGCCGCCATGATCCCCGCGCGGACGGATCGTCCGGCCCGGTTCGCGGGAGCGGGGGGACAGAGCACGGTGCCGGCGACGCAGGCGGCGCCCGCCAGCAGGGTTCCGAGGATCAGGGACATTGGCTTGCGCCTCGCGATGGGACAGGGATGAGGTTCGTGGTTCGCTCGCGGCACCGTCCGGCCCGCGTGCCCCGCCTTCTCACCCATCCCGCCCCCGGCCCCCTGACGGGCATCGTCAGCGTCCCGTCAGGCAGATCCCGTAGGATGCGCGACCGCGATGCCCCGAGCGCCGGCCTTTCTCGCTCTGCTCCTCCTGCCGGTCCTGGCCGGCGCGCTGCCCGCCCCGGTTCGGGCAGACGGCGATCAGGACCGCGCCCGCGCGGCGCTGGAGCGCGGCGAGATCCGCCCCCTCGACGAGGTGCTGCGCGCCGTCCGGGCCCTGGTGCCGGGCGATGTCGTGGCCCTCGACCTCGAGCGCGAGGAGGGCCGCTGGCGCTACAAGCTCAAGATCCTCACGCCGGCCGGCAAGCGGCGCGCCGTGAAGGTCGATGCCGCCTCGCTGAAGCTCCTCGACGGGGACGACGATGACTGATCCGGTCCCGGCGCGGGGGGCAGCGTGCGCATCCTGATCGTCGAGGACGAGCCGCGGATCGCGGCCGACGTGAAGCGGGGCCTGGAGCACGCCGGCTACGTCGCGGACGTGGTCGGCGACGGCGAGGCGGCGTGGTTCCAGGCCGAGGTCGAGACCTACGACGCGATGGTGCTCGACCTCGGCCTCCCCCGCCTCGACGGCCTCAGCGTCCTGCGCCGCCTGCGCGCGGCCGAGATCGTCCTGCCGGTGCTGATCCTCACTGCCCGCGACGGCTGGCGCGAGCGCGTCGAGGGCATCGACGCGGGCGCGGACGACTACCTGCAAAAGCCCTTCCGCATGGAGGAACTGCTCGCGCGCCTGCGCGCGATCCTGCGCCGGAGCGCCGGCCACGCCTCACCCGTCCTGAGGGCCGGCGCGGTCGAGCTCGACACGCGCACCCGCGCCGTCAGCGTCGCGGGCCGGCCGATGAACCTGACGGCCCTGGAGTATCGCCTGCTCGCGTTCCTGCTGCACCGGCAGGGGCAGGTCGTGGCGCCGGGCGACCTCCTCGACCACCTCTACGACACCGGCAGCGACCGCGAGGCGAACGCTCTCGAAGCCCTGCTGACGCGGCTGCGGCGCAAGCTCGGCGCGCCGGTGATCGAGACCCGCCGCGGCCACGGCTACCTCGTCCCGAAGGACGGCCTGGATGTCGGGGACGCGGACGCGTGAGGTCCCTGCGCCTGCGCCTGAGCCTCGCCGCCGCCGGCCTGATCGTTCTGGCGCTGGCGCTGGCGGGCGCGGGCCTCACCCTGATCTTCGATCGGGTGCTCGATGCCCGCACCGCCGAGGATCTGGACCGGACCGCGAAGTTCCTCGGCGGGCAGGTCGGGATCGCGCCCGACGGCAGCCTGACCCTGCAGCGCGAGCCCCCCGACCCGCGCTTCGCCACGCCCTACGGCGGGCTCTACTGGCAGGTCGCCGCGGACGGGCGGTCCCTGCGCTCGCGCTCGCTCTGGGACAAGGCGCTCGGGCCGACGCCGGCCGCGGCGGAGCCGGGACGGCCTTGGGTCGGCGACCTGCCCGGCCCGGACGGCGGGCGGCTCGTCGCGGCGGCGCGTCGGATCGAGATCGAGGTGCGCGGCGCCGCCGTGCCGGTGAGCGCCGTCGTCGCGGAGGACCGCCGCGACCTCGCCGCGAGCCGGGCGACGTACCTGCGTCTGCTCGTGCCCTCGCTCGCGGCCCTCGGGCTGGTGCTGACGCTGGCGATGTGGGTCTTCGTCCATCGCGCGCTCGGCCCCTTCCGGACGCTCCGCGCGGAGCTCGGCGCCGTCCACGCGGGGCGGCGGACGCGGCTGCCGGAGCACTTCCCGGAGGAGGTGCAGCCCTTGGTCGACGACCTGAACCGCCTCATCGCCGCGCAGGCGCGCTCCCTCCAGCGGGCGCGGGCGCGGGCCGGGGACATGGCCCACGGCCTCAAGACGCCGCTCGCGGTCCTGGCGGCGCTCGCCCGCCGCACGCAGGCCGCCGAGCCCGGCCTCGCGGCGGAGATCGAGGCGCAGGCGCTCGCGATGGGGCGGCAGGTCGAGCGGACGCTCGCCCGCGCCCGCATCGTCGCCGGGGGCGACCTGCGCCGCCGCGGCTGCCGGGTCGCACCCGTAGTCGATCGCCTCGTTGCGACGATGCGGCGCCTGCCGGAGGGCGACTCGCTGGCCTGGGAGGTCGCGGTGCCGGACGCCCTCGCCTATCCCGGCGAGGAGGGCGACCTGACCGAACTCCTCGGCAACCTCCTCGACAACGCCCGCAAGTGGGCCCACCGCCGCGTCGCGGTGACGGGAGCGGTGACGGCGTCCGGCTCCGTCCTGCGCATCGCGGACGACGGCCCCGGCATGAGCGCGACCGCGATCGGCCAGATCGCCCGCGGCCGGCGTTGGGACGAGACCAAGCCGGGGACCGGCTTCGGCATCGCGATCGCCCGCGACATCGCCGAGGAGACGGGAGCCACGCTGCACTTTTCCCGCTCGGAGGCGGAGGGCCTGCGCGTCGACATCGCGTGGACGGCCAGGGCCTGACGGCACCGACGTTCCGCGGCAGGGATCGAGGCCCTGGAGCGGCGTCCGACGAAACCGTCATCGGTTCGTCGCGAGACGGCGTGCCATGACAAGGGTCTAAAGCTACTTCGGGCGGGGTGGCCGGTTGGTGCGGAGACCCCGCGATCCCGGGGGAAACAGGGCCGTGCCGATCGGCCCGCGCGAACCGGCACGGCCCTACTCCGCCTCGTCGAGCTCGGGCCCGCGGGTCGCGTCGAGCCCGCTCGCCCCGGGCGGAGGGGCAACCTTGACCGGGGCGCCGGTGCGCGCGGCCTCGTAGATCGCTTCCATCAGCACCTGATCCTGGAGGCCCTCCTCCCCCGGCGTGCGGGGGCGGCGGTTCTCCTGGATGCAGCGGGCGAAGTGGTCCACCTCCAGGGCGAACTGGTTCTTGGCCGAGAGCACCCGCTCCTCGCGGGCGAGGGCCTTGCCGTCGCGGTGGGTCACGGTGAGGCGCTGGCCGACGTAGGCGAAGGCGTTCGCCAAGTCGATGTCGGCGCCGGCCGCGTGCACGCTCAGCCGGCGCGATTCATGGACGCCGTAGCTCGTCATGCACTGGGCCATGACGCCGGAGGGAAAGCGCAGGGTGAAGCTCACGCTCTCCTCGACCTCGCGGAACTTCGGGTCGTCGGGCGGCGAATGCACCTGCGCCTGGATCAGGTCGGGCTCCTCGCCGAGCAGCGCGCGCACGCCGTTGAGGCAGTACAGGCCGATGTCGGGCAGCGCGCCGCCGCCGGCGAGCGCCCGCTTCAGGCGCCACTGCTCGGGCAGGCCCGTGGTCTGGCCGTTGAAGGCCTGGATCAGCCGCGGCCTGCCGAACTCGCCCGAGCGCGCGAGCCGCGTCACCGCGCGGTTGTAGGGCTCGTACTGGCAGCGATAGGCGATCATCAGCCGGACGCCCGCCCGCTCGCAGGCGGCGATCATCTCGCGGGCCTCCACTGACGAGGCCGCCATCGGCTTCTCGCACAGCACGTGCTTGCCCGCGCCCGCCGCCGCCGCGACGTTCTCCCGATGCACGGCGTTCGGGGTGACGACGTAGACCGCCTGGATCTCGGTGTTCGCCTTGAGCTTGTCCCAGTCCCCGTAGCCGTACACCGCGCCCTCCGCGACCCCGTACTGCTGCGCCACGAGCTTGGCCTTCTCGGGCGATCCCGACATCAGCGCGACGAGGCGGGCGCGCTTGGCCTCTCCGAACGCCGGCAGGATCTCGTCGAGGCTGAGGCGCCCGAGCCCGACGACGCAGTAGCCGACGCGCCTGCCCGGCGGCTGCGGCGCGGGGGTCGGGGCCGGCGGCCTGTCCCCGTTCCCCCGCCAGTTCGGGAACTGGATGCGCCCGCCCTGGACCGCGCCGGTATCGGCCGGGACCGTGGGCCCGGGGGCGCCCGCCGCCTCGACGCGCATCGCCCCGGCGAGCGCCGCGCCGGTGACGGTGGCGCCCCCCGCCCGCAGGAGGGTGCGCCGGGAGAGCCGGATGTCGTCTGCCATGAACGCCTTTGCCGTCGACGGGGGAATCCCGGGAACGACGGGCCGGACGGCCCGGTTCCGGACTTAGCCGGGGGGACCCGCGCGAACCGGTCCCCACGCCGCCCGACGATGCCTCGGGGCCGACGCGCTGCCTCGCGACGCGGCGCCTCCTTCGTCGGACAGCGCCCTTGGAGCATCTTCCATGATCTTCGGATCACGAAAGATGCTCTAACTCCTTTGTGGTCGCATTCTCTTCACGCGAGCCGGAATCCACCTCGCTGGAAGATGCTCTAAGCGTTCGGCCCCGGCTCGTGGCGCCCGGCCCGCTCCGCCTCGATCGCGGCGCGCAGGATGCACAGGGCGATGCCCTCGGCGGCCGCGCGCACCTCGGCGAGGCTCGGATAGGACGGGGCGAGGCGCAGCGTCGCGTCGCGCGGGTCGTTCCCGTAGGGGAAGGTCGCGCCGGCCGGCGTCAGCCCGATCCCGGCCTCGGCCGCGAGCGCGACGATCCGCTCGGCGGTGCCGATCCCGGCATCCACGCTCACGAAGTAGCCGCCCTCCGGCCGGCTCCACGACACCGCGGTGCCGGACAGGTGCCGGTCGAGCGCCTCGGTCACCGCGGCGAATTTCGGGGCGAGCAGGTCGCGCTGGCGCCCCATGTGCGCGCGCAATCCGGCCTCGTCGCGCAGGAAGCGCAGGTGCCGGAGCTGGTTGAGCTTGTCCGGCCCGATGGTGCGCCTGCCCGCCCGCGCGAGGTACCAGCGCACGTTGTCGACCGAGCCCGCGAAGAAGGCGAGCCCGGCGCCGGCCAGCGTGATCTTCGAGGTCGAGGCGAAGACGA
This sequence comes from uncultured Methylobacterium sp., assembly GCF_964242245.1. Lineage (NCBI taxonomy): Bacteria > Pseudomonadati > Pseudomonadota > Alphaproteobacteria > Hyphomicrobiales > Methylobacteriaceae > Methylobacterium > uncultured Methylobacterium sp. The sequence continues at coordinate 19,774 of NZ_CAXTBY010000048.1, forward strand.
AGGCTCGGTCCGGGTGGCCGGCCGCCGCGCAGGCCGGGAGGATGTCGGGCACCGCGTGGTGCGTCCCCGTCAGGTGGTGGACGGCGTAGGCGTTGTCCCAGAACAGGCGGAAATCGGGCGCGCCGGTCCGCATCGCGGCAAGGCGCCGGACGGTCTCCGCGGAGTAGATCTCGCCGGACGGGTTCGCGTACTTCGGCACGCACCACAGGCCCTTCACGGTGGGGTCGGCCGCCAGCGCCTCGACCACCTCCAGGTCCGGCCCGTCCGGCGTCATCGGCACCGGCAGCATGCGCAGGCCGAATTCCTCGCACAGCGCGAAGTGCCGGTCGTAGCCCGGCACCGGGCAGAGGAAGGCGGGCGCCTCCTCCCGCGACCACGGCCGCTCGGAGCCCGGCACGCCCTTCAGCATCGCCCAGACGATGCAGTCGTGCATCACGGCTAGGCTCGAGTTTTCGGCGACCACCACCTGCTCGGGGCCCGCGCCGAGCAGCGGCCCGGCAAACAGCGCGCGGACCTCGGGCAGGCCCTGGAGGCCGCCGTAGTTGCGCGCGTCCTCGCCGGACGCCGTGGTGTGGTCGCCGCTGCCCGGCAGCGCGAGCAGGCCGGCGGCGAGGTCGAGCTGCTCGGGCGACGGCTTCCCGCGGGTCATGTCGAGCGTGAGCCCGCGGGCGCGGAACGCGTCGTAGGCCACGCTCGCCCGCGCGTAGCGGTCGGCGAGGTCGTGGGCGGAGAGGTCTGCGAGTGCGGTCATCGAAGGCGCCGGGTTGATCCGCCCACCGCATAGGCCGATCCGAGGCCGCGCGCACGCGATAAGGCGCGCGAACACCCGCGAGGCGCGCGGGCCGCGCTCAGCGCCGGCCGAACAGGCGCTCGATGTCGCCGCGCTTCAGGGCGACGTAGGTCGGGCGGCCGTGGTTGCACTGTCCGGAGTTCGGCGTCGCCTCCATGGCGCGGAGCAGCGCGTTCATCTCCTCGGGGCGCAGGCGCCGGCCGGCGCGGATCGAGCCGTGGCAGCTCATCCGCGAGAGCACCGCGTCGAGGCGGCGCCCGAGGGGTCCGTCCTCCAGGGCGCCGGCCCCGCCCTCCTCCACGCCGCTGTCGTCCAGCGCATCGAGGATGTCGGCCACGAGCGCGCGCACCGACGCGCCGGCGAGCGCCGCCGGCACCGCGCGCACCAGCACCGCGCCGGGGCCGAAGGCTTCGAGCGTCAGGCCGAGCCGGTCGAGGTCGGGCGCGGCCGCCGCCAGCCGCTCGGCTGCCTCGGGCGCCATCTCGACGACGTCGGGGATCAAGAGGCCCTGGCGCAGGATGCCGCCCTGGGCGCGCTCCGCCTTCATCCGTTCGTAGACGAGGCGCTCGTGCGCGGCGTGCTGGTCGACGATCACCACCCCGTCGCGGGTCTGGGCGACGATGTAGGTCTCGTGCAACTGCGCCCGCGCGGCGCCGAGGGGATGGTCGAGGGCGTCGTCGGCGGGGGTGTCCCCGCCGCGCAGGTCGGCGGCGGGCGGTGCGAGGTCGTCCCGCTCCAGCAGCGCCTGCGCCGCCTCGCCGAAGCCCGGCGCCGGGCCGTCCCAGCCCGCGGCCGGCCGGCGGAAGCCGGACGGCGCCGCGACGGACGGCGTGCCGGCCGGGAATCCCCGGCGCGCGGCGGCAAACAGGCTCGGGGCCGCCGCGCCGGTGTGCTGCGCGAGCGGTAGGCTCCCTGCGGGCCGCAGCGCCTCCAGGGTGCGGGCGGCGACGCCCGTCGAGGCGCGCCCGCCGCCGCGGCGCAGGGCCTCATGGATCGCGCTGACCACGAGCGCCCGCACGAGGCTGGGATCGCGGAACCGCACCTCGGTCTTGGCCGGGTGGACGTTGACGTCGACGAGGCCCGGATCGCAGGCGATGGCGAGCCCCAGCATCGGGTGGCGGTCGGCGCGCAGGGTGTCGGCGTAGGCGCCGCGCACCGCGCCGAGCAGCAGCCGGTCGCGCACCGGGCGGCCGTTGACCGTGAAGTGGATGTGGGTGGACGCGCCCCGGTGGAAGGTCGGCAGGCCGACGTGGCCCGACAGCGAGAACCCCTCGCGCGCCATCGCCACGGGAAGCGCGTTGGCGGGAAAGTCCGCGCCCAGCACCTGCGCGAGGCGGGCGAGGCCCGGCGCCGCGTCGTCCGCGCCGTCCGCCGGCGCCAGCACCAGCGGGTTGCCGGCCTCGGTGCGCAGCGTGAAGCGGATCGCGGGCTGCGCCACCGCGAGGCGGCGCACGATGTCGGCCACCGCCGCGGTCTCGGCCCGGTCGGACTTGAGGAACTTGAGCCGCGCGGGCGTCGCCGCGAACAGCTCGGTGACCTCGATGCGCGTGCCCCGGGCGCCCGGCGCCGGGCGCACCTCGCCGCGGGCGCCGGCCTCGACGGTGAGCGTCGCGCCCGCCGCGGCCTCGGCCGTGCGGGTGGTGATCGCGAGCCGCGAGACCGCGCCGATCGAGGGCAGCGCCTCGCCGCGGAAGCCCAGCGAGTCGATCCGGGTCAGGTCGCCCTCCGGGAGCTTGGAGGTGGCGTGGCGCTCCACCGCGAGCATCAGGTCGTCCGGGCTCATCCCGGCGCCGTCGTCGACCACCCGGATCAGCCGGCGCCCGCCGCCCTCGATCGTCACCTCGATCGCGCGCGCGCCGGCGTCGATCGCGTTCTCGATCAGCTCCTTCACGGCGGAGGCCGGCCGCTCCACCACCTCGCCGGCCGCGATGCGGTCGACGAGGATCGGGTCGAGGCGGCGGACCGGACGGCTCAGGGTGGACATGGCCCCTCACTATAGGACCACCACCGCTGCCGATCCATCCGCCCGTGGCATGGGCGCCCCCCGGATCGTTGACGGCGCATTAACCGTGCCCGGCTAGGCTTCGTTAACCATGCGGACCGGCCCGCGGGGCGGCGTCCGTCCCGCGCGGCGCCGTGGCGGGCGGGGAGTCGGGATCCGGTGCGGAGCACGAGGGCCAAGCGGCGGAAGCGGAAGGCGGCACGCCGGTTGGCCGGCGGCCTCGCGCTGCTCGTCGGCCTGCTTCCCGGCGCGGGCGCCGCGCAGACCGCGCGCTTCGAGGCCCTGAGCCCCGTCGCCGGCCAGCCCGACAACCCCGGCATCGGTCAGGCCTCCGGCACCGACGGCCTGCCGACCCTGCGCCGCGGCCGCCTGCCGGACGCGTCCGCCCGCCCGGACAACGGCGATGTCGGCGAGGCCTCCGGCGGGGAATCCTCGGGCGGCGCCACGTCCGGCGGCGCCGGCCTGTCGGGCCCGACGGGAGCGGAATCCGGCCCCCCGATGCTCGACACCCGCGTCCGCGCGTCGGGCAGCCGCACCGGCGGGACGAGCTCGGGCGCCAACAACCGCGCGCCCACGAGCCTGCTGCGCCAGCGCGCGGCCCCGCCCCGGCGCATCGGCACGGCGACGCGCCGGATCACGCAGGAGGTGACGCAGGTCCCCGCGCCGGCGCTCCGGCTCTCGCCGGTGATCCAGACCCCCGTCGTCGGCGTCCCGCTGCCGACGGCGCTCCCGGCCGCGAGCCCGCTGCTGGGCCTCGTCACCCCGGGCACCCTGCTCGCCAACGCCCTGCGCCGGCCGCTCGCCATCGACGACGCCTACGCGCCGCTCGGGCTCAGGCTCGGCAGCGTCACGGTCCTGCCCTCCTTCACCCAGAGCCTCGGCTACGACACCAACCCGGACCAGACCACGCGGCAACTCGCCAAGGGCTCCGCGGCGCTCCGCAGCGAGGGCGAGCTGAACTTCCGCTCGGACTGGTCGGCGAGCGAGCTCGCGGGCGAGTTGCGCGCGGGCTACCTCGAGACCCCGCAGAACGAGGCGGCGAGCCGGCCCAATGCCGTCGGCACCGTGCGCCTGCGGGTCGACGCCAACCGCGACCTGCACGTCGACGCCGAGACCCGCTTCCTCGTCGACACCCAGCGGACCGGCAGCCCGAACCTCCAGGCGGCCTCCGCCACGAACCGGCCGATCATCGCCACCTACGGCACCTCGCTCGGCGCGACGCAGAGCTTCAACCGGCTCTCGGTGAGCTTGCGCGGCTCGGTCGACCGCTCGGACTTCGAGGATGCGCGATTGTCGGACGGCACGGTGATCAGCCAAGCCGACCGCAACCAGAACCAGTACTCCTTACGCCTGCGCGCGGCCTACGAGCTCTCGCCGGCGATCAGCCCGTTCGTCGAGCTCCTCGCCGACACCCGCGTCTACGATCTCCGGCGCGACTCGAACGGCCTGCGCCGCGACTCGGACGGCATCGCGGCGTCGGTCGGCGCGACCGTCAACCTGATCCGGTCCGTCACCGGCGAGATCTCGGGCGGCCTCCAGCACCGCACCTACGTCGACCCGGCGCTGCGCGACCTCGACGCGCCGATCCTCAACGCGGCGCTGGTCTGGTCGGCGAGCCCGCTCACCACCGTGCGGCTGGGCGCGCAGGCGGGCGTCACCGAGACCACGGTCGTCGGGTCGAGCGGCGTGCTCACGCAGGCGGCGACGCTCGAGGTGCAGCACGACCTCCTGCGCAACCTCTCGATCACCCTCGGCGGCGCGTACCTTCGGAACGCCTACCAGGGCTCGACGATCCGCGAGACCGGGCTCTCGGCCACCGCCCGGCTCGACTACCGCTTCAACCGCTGGCTGACGCTGCGCGGCAGCTACCTCTACCAGGAGATCACCAGCTCGGTGGCCGGATCGAGCTTTGCCGACAACACCGTCCTGCTGGGCCTGCGGGTGAACCCGTGACGCCCGCGCCTCAGCGCACCAGCGCGAGCGCGGCGCCGGACCTGGTGAGCGCGCCGTCGAGCGACCCGCCGCCCTGCCGCAGGCGGGCCGCCACCGTGCCGCCCTGCTGGTACAGGTAGACCTCGCCGTCGCGGAAATCCCAGGCGGTGACCTTGGCCAGATCCTTGTTGGGGCAGCCCGCGGCCGAGGCCTTGTAGAGGTCCAGCGCCGGCGCGCTCGACAGCGTCACCTTGCAGCTTCCCCCCGTGGCGTCCCGGGCGTCCCAGGCGCCGACGACCGACGCGCGCCCGCTCGCGACCACGGGCGGCGGAGACTGCGGGGGTGCGACCGGCTCGGCGATCACGTTGGAGGCCGGCGGTGCGAGCGCCGCCTGGGCTCCGACCGGCGGCGGCCCGTCCGGCGCGGCGGAGGCGCCCGGCGGCGGGGCGAGCGGGGCGCTGGTGACCGTGCCCGACGGCATCGCCGGCACGATGGTGTCGAGGGAGGCCTGCGGCGCCGCCCGGGTGCGGGGACCGTCGAAGCGCTGCGAGGCGCAGGCGCTCAACGTCGCGCCGAGCGCGAGCAGAGCGATCGTCGAACGGTACGGACGCGGCATTGATCCCCTTCCCCGGCGCCCGCGGGGGCACCCCTTGCTCCCGTGCGTCGGGGGCAATTGCGCTGCCCGCAAGGCGCAGGGTCGGGAAAAGCCTGGGCACCGCCGCCCGGCCGCGGCTTTCCGCGGACCTGTGGCGGGACGGCCTCAGTCGCGGATCGTACCGATCACACCGTCCGCTCGACCATCATCTTCTTGATCTCGGCGATGGCTTTGGCCGGATTCAGGCTCTTCGGGCAGGCGTTGGCGCAGTTCATGATCGTGTGGCAGCGGTAGAGCTTGAACGGATCGTGGAGCGCGTCGAGCCGGTCGCCGGTGTTCTCGTCGCGGCTGTCGATCAGCCAGCGATAGGCCTGGAGCAGGGCCGCGGGGCCTAAGAACTTCTCGCCGTTCCACCAGTAGCTCGGGCACGAGGTGGTGCAGCAGGCGCACAGGATGCACTCGTAGAGCCCGTCGAGCTTGGCCCGGTCCTGCGGGGTCTGCGGCCACTCCTTCTCGGGCGCGGGCGTGTCGGTCTGGAGCCAGGGCTCGACCGAGGCGTGCTGGGCGTAGAAGTTCGTCAGGTCCGGGACGAGGTCCTTCAGCACCGGCATGTGCGGCAGCGGGTAGATCTTCACCGCGGCCGTCTTCCGGCCCTTCGCCTGCGCTTTGCCGTGTTCCTGGCACTCGTCGATGCCCATGGTGCAGGCGAGCGCGTTCTGGCCCTCGATGTTCATGGCGCACGACCCGCAGATGCCCTCGCGGCAGGAGCGGCGGAACACCAGCGTCGAGTCGACCCGGTTCTTGATCCACAGGAGCGCGTCGAGCACCATCGGTCCGCAATCGTCCCGATCGACCTGATAAGTGTCGATCCGCGGGTTCTCCCCGTCGTCCGGGTTCCAGCGGTAGACGCGGAACTCCTTGAGGTTCCTGGCGCC
>NZ_CAXTBY010000049.1:0-25695 GCF_964242245.1 uncultured Methylobacterium sp.
TGATCCTGCTGTTCGGCAACTTCCTTCAGCCGATGACGATCCTGTTCTCGCTGCCCCTCTCGATCGGCGGCGCGATCCTCGGGCTCCTGGTGTTCCACAAGCCGATCTCGATGCCGGTCGTCATCGGCATCCTCATGCTGATGGGCGTGGTCACCAAGAACGCGATCATGCTCGTCGACTTCGCCGTCGAGGAGATGGCCCGCGGCGTCGACCGCGCCACCGCGATCATCGATGCCGGCCGCAAGCGGGCCCGGCCGATCGTGATGACCACGATCGCCATGGCCGCCGGCATGGTGCCCTCGGCGATGGCGCTGGGCATCGGCGGCGAGTTCCGCGCGCCGATGGCCATCGCGGTGATCGGCGGCCTGATCGTCTCGACCGGCCTGTCGCTGGTCTTCGTGCCGGCGATCTTCGTGCTGATGGACGATCTCTCGCGCCTGATCGTGCGCCTGTTCTCCCGCTTCGTCGGCGAGCGCGACGATCCGGAGGACGCGGTGCTGGACCATCCCGGCTATCCCGCCAACGACGGGCGGACCTACCCGCTGCCGCCGCGGGTGGCGGCGGAGTAGTCCGCAACCGGCGTCCCCGCATCGCGCCGCGCGGTCTGTTCACCCGCCGCCCGCGCGTTTACCGGAGGCTTCGAACCGGCCGGGAGACGGGACGCATGCAGCGCATCACCATCACGATCGACGACGCTCTGCTGGCCGCCGTCGATCGGCTCTGCGAACGGCGCGGCTACGACAGCCGCTCGGAGGCGGTACGCGACATCGTCCGCGGCGCCCTGGCGCCGGACCACGCGGCGGAGGCGGGATTGGCCCCCTGCTACGGCGCGCTGAGCTACGTCTACAGCCACGGCACGCGCGACCTCGCCCGGCGCCTGACCGACGAGGGGCACCACCACGGCGTCTCGGTCGCCAGCCTGCACGTCCATCTCAGCCGGGACGACTGCCTCGAAGTGGCGGTCCTGCGCGGGTCGGTCCCGGCGATGCGGTCGTTTGCCGACACGGTCACGACCCAACGCGGGGTCCGCTACGGCCACCTGCACCTCATCCCGGAAGGCGACGAGGCCGACCGGCACGGCCACGCCGGTGCGGTGCCGGAACCCGGCGGAGCCGATGCGGCTCCGGGGCAACAAGGATCGTTATAATCCATTCGTATGAGGTTTGTCTGTTTTCCTCATACGAGCGGCGTGCGAGGACGGGGTCGCCGTCACGCTTATCCCGGAAGCTCCGGTGCCGCCTCCCGTCGCCCGACCGATCCTCCTCTCCCGGCCATCGCGGCCGATCTCCGTGCGCGAGCTGGTCCTGGCCGCGGGTGGCCTGCTGCTCGCCGGATCCGCTCACGCCCTCGCGGCGCCCACCGAGACGCGGCTCGACGAGATCTCCGTGACGACCGCGCCGGGACCGGCCGAGCCCGTCGCCAGCGCCGGCTACGTCGGGGGCGTCGTCGGCACCGGCGGTGCGATCCCGACCGTGGACGCGGCCAGCGCCGGCATCATCTCGGGCGCGGCGCTGAACAGCCGCCCGATCACGCGACCCGGCGAGGTGCTGGAGGCGGTGCCCGGCCTTATCGTCACGCAGCACTCCGGGGAGGGCAAGGCCAACCAGTACTTCCTGCGCGGGTTCAACCTCGACCACGGCACCGACATCGCGATCACCGTCGACGGCATGCCGGTGAACATGCGCACCCACGCCCACGGCCAGGGCTACGCCGACCTCAACTTCCTGATCCCCGAACTCGTCGGCGCGGTGGAGTTCCACAAGGGGCCGTACTTCGTCCGCGACGGCGACTTCGCCTCGGCCGGCTCCGTGCGGATCGACACCCTCGATACGGTCGCGAAGAACGTCGCGCAGACCTCCATCGGCAGCTTCGGCTATGCGCGGGCCTTGACCATCGCCTCCGTGCCGCTCGGGCAAGGCCACCTGCTGGTGGCCGGCGAGGCCCAGGTCTACGACGGGCCGTGGGCGGTGCCGGATTCCTTACGCAAGGTGAACGGCGTCGTCCGCTACAGCCAGGGCACGCCGCTCGACGGGTTCTCGGTCACCGGCATGGCCTATGCCGCGCGCTGGACCGCCACCAACCAGATCCCCGAGCGCGCCGTCTCGGAAGGGGTCATCGGTCGCTTCGGAACGCTCAACCCGACCGACGGCGGCGACACCAGCCGGTTCTCCCTGTCCGGGCGCTGGAGCGGGACGGACGACACGGGCGTGACGCGGGCCTCGGCGTACGTGATCCGCTACCGGATGAACCTGTTCAACGACTTCACCTACGTCCTCACCGATCCGGTGAACGGCGACCAGTTCCACCAGCTCGACCAGCGCATCCTCGGCGGGGCTGAGGTCAGCCACGTCTTCCAGGGCGACCTGTTCGGGCGACCGATTGAGACCGAGATCGGCGTGCAGACGCGGACCGACTCGATCCGCGTCGGGCTGTTCAACACCACGAACCGCCAGTTCCGCTCCGCCATCCTCGACGACCGCGTGCTGGAGGCGAGCGGGGCGTTCTACCTCGACACCCGACTGTGCTGGACCGACTGGCTGCGCACCAGCGTGGGCTTTCGCGCCGACGGCTACCATGCCGACGTCGTCTCCGACACGGCGGCCAACTCCGGGCGGGCGCGCGACGGCATCGTCAACCCCAAGCTCGGGCTCGTGCTCGGCCCCTGGTTCGATACCGAAGTGTACGCGAACTACGGCGGCGGCTTCCACTCGAACGACGCGCGCGGCGTGACCGCGACCGTCGATCCGGCGAGCCCGCTGTTCAACATCGCCCGTTCGCCCTTCCTCGTGCCCTCGACCGGCTACGAGGTCGGCGTCCGCAACCGCTCGATCGCCGGGCTGGAGACCGCGGTGGCGCTGTTCCGGCTCGACTTCGCCTCGGAGAACCTGTTCCAGGGCGACACCGGCACGACGGAGCCGAGCCGCCCGAGCCGCCGCTTCGGCGTCGAGTGGACCAACCGCTACGCGGTGACGCCCTGGCTGACACTGGAGGGCGATCTCACGATCACGAACGCGCGCTTCTCGGACATCGACCCGGTCGGCAATCGCATCCCCGAGGCGCCGACCACCATCGCGTCGGCCGGCCTCGCCTTCGGCGAGGGGCTCGGCTGGTTCGGCGCCCTGCGCTTGCGCTACTTCGGTCCGCGCCCGCTGATCGAGGACAATTCGGTCCGCTCGAAGCCGACGGCGCTCCTGAACGGCCGGGTCGGCTACGCCTTCGCCAACGGCGTCAGCCTCTCCCTCGACGTGCTGAACCTCACCAACGCCAAGGCCGACCAGATCACCTACTTCTACACCTCGCGCCTGCCGGGCGAGGCGGCGGACGGCGTCGCGGACCGCCACTTCCACCCCGTCGAGCCGACCGCCGTGCGGCTCACCCTGGCGGGACGGTTCTAGAGCATTTTCCATGATCCTCGGATCACGAAAAATGCTCTATCTTCTTATGTGGTCGCATCTTCTTCACGCGAGCCGGCAACCACCTCGCTTGAAAATGCTCTAGACGTGTCGGAGGCCCGGGCGTGCCGATGGCAGCATTCGGCTCGTTGTCCCGCGACGCCGTTACCTGCCCCATCCCCGGGCCTCCCGCCGCCCTTCGCGGTACCCCATGCGGCACGCGCGCACGACGCTACTGCCCGGGGCCGCCGCGCCACCTACATAAAGCGCTCCACGCGTCGACCGATCCGCGCTCGGACCCGTCGATGCTCCGGTACCGGGATGGTCGGCGCGCCCTTGCCGTGAAGCGTGCCGGCAGGACAGCCGAGGAGGACCAAGCCGCATGACCGAGACCGCAGGCTCGCCGAAGCGGGGCCGCAAGGCCGCCGTTCCATTGATACCGGACGCGTCCGCTCCGAGGCTGTCCCCGCGCGAGGCGGCCGTCGACGCGCTGATGCGGCTCGCCGCCGAGCAGCCGTGGAGCGACATCGAGGTCGGCGACATCGCCCGCGAGGCGGGTTTGAGCCTCGCCGAGCTGCGCGAGCTGTTTCCCTCGAAGGGCGCGGTCCTCGGCGGCTTGACGCGGATCATCGACCGCAAGGTGCTGGAGGAGGACGGCTCGGACTTGGCCGAGGAGCCGACGCGCGAGCGCCTGTTCGACGTGCTGATGCGGCGGCTCGATGCGATGACGCCCTACAAGCCCGCCCTCCGCCGGATCTCGTACGCGCTGCGCGGCGACCTGCTCTCGATGCTGGCGATGAACGGCGTCGCGCTGAACTCGCACCGCTACATGCTGGCGGCTGCCGGCATCGACACCGAGGGGCCGCTCGGCCGGCTCAAGCTCCAGGGCGTCGTCATCGCCTTCGCCCGCGTGGTCGAGACGTGGCTCGAGGACGACGACCCGGCGCTGGCGCAGACCATGGCGCGCCTCGACAGGGAGATCCGCAACGGCGAGCGCTTCATGGAGCGCGCCGAGGATCTGCGCCGCCTCACGGCACCCCTGCGCGCCATCGGCCGCTCGCTCCTCGACCGCCGATCGAGCCGGCGCAGCGCACCCGATGGGGAGGAGGCCGAACCCGCCGCGGCGATCTGACGGCGGGCAGGACCGCGCCCTCAGGCCGACGAGGCGGCGCGACGTAAGGATCGACCTCACGGCGAGACGCTTCAGCGAGGAGCACGTGCGACCGATCCATGCCGAGGCTGGGACACCATCTCAGTCCGGCACGACCAGCTCGGCGATTCCCTTCGCCGCGGCCGGAAAGCGCGGGTCCATCGCTTCCAGGGTGTCGGCGATGGTGCGGGCGACGAGGAGGTTGCGCAACCACTTCCGGTCGGCCGGCACCACGTGCCAGGGGGCGTGCGGCGTCGAGCAGCGGGTGAGCGCATCCGAGAACGCCGCCTGGTAGGCATCCCACGACTTGCGCTCGACGAGGTCGGCCGGATCGAACTTCCAGTGCTTCGCCGGATCGGCGATCCGCGCCTCCAGGCGCTTCTTCTGCTCGTCCTTGGAGATGTGCAGGAAGAATTTCAGGATCCGCGTGCCCGATTGCGTGAGCAGCCGCTCGAAGTCGTTGATCAGCCCGTAGCGGGCCTGCCAGACCGGTTCCGGCACGAGGCCCTTCACGCGCACCACCAGCACGTCCTCGTAGTGGCTGCGGTTGAACACGCCGATCATGCCGCGGCGCGGCGTATGCCTGTGGTAGCGCCAGAGGAAGTCGTGATCGAGTTCCTCGGAGGACGGCACCTTGAACGAGGTGACCGCGCAGCCCTGCGGGTTCACGCCCTCCAGCACAGCGCGGATGGTGCCGTCCTTGCCGCCGGTGTCGATCGCCTGGAGGACGATGAGGAGGCTCTGCCGCCGCTCGGCGTAGAGCTTCTCCTGGAAACCCCGGATGCGGGCGCGCTCGGCCGCGAGCGCCGCCTTCGCCGCGTCCTTGTCGAGGCCGCAATCGGCGTCCGCATCGACCGTCCCGAGATCGAGGCGGGTTCCCGGCGCGACCGTGACGATGCCCTCCGCACTCGGCACGGCGCCCGCGCCGCGATCCTCGGTCAGCCCCGGCGCCGCCCCGTCGATCTCGGCGGAACTGTCGGGCTCCTTCGTTACCGCGGGCTTGCCCGCGCGCTGACCGTGATGCGCCTTGCCGTGCTTCCTGCTCATGGGCCGACCTCTACCGCCTGCCGCGCGGTCGGCCTAGAGGCCCGGCATCCGGTTTGCGTGCGCTCCGCCGACCCTGACCCCCGAGTGACTTCGCCGGCATGCGTTCCCGTCCCATCGAGATCGAACGGTCCGGCGCACGCGGCGGTCCGCCGTGAACCGCGTGCCGACGATCTACTTCGTGCGCCACGGGCAGACCGATTGGAATGCGGAAGGGCGCCTGCAGGGCCAGCGCGACACCGACCTCAACGTCGCCGGCGTGCGGCAGGCCGAGGACGTGGCCGACCGCCTGCGGTGGCTCGCGGGCGACGGTCTCGCGCGGGCCGATTTCGTCGCCAGCCCGCTCACCCGGACGCGGCGCACGATGGAGATCCTGCGGGCGTGCCTTGGCCTGTCGCCGGCGGCCTACGGCCTCGATCCGCGGCTGAAGGAGATCCATTTCGGCGCCTGGGAGGGCCGGACCTGGGCGGAGATCCGCCGCCGCGACCCGGCGTCCGCGGCCGCGCGCGACCGGGACCGCTGGTTCTACCGGCCCCCGGGTGCGAACGCGGAGAGCTACGCGATGCTGACCGAGCGCGTGGCGCCGGTGCTCGCCGGTCTCGGGCCGACGACGGTCGTCGTCGCGCACGGCGGGGTTGCCCGCGCCATGCTCGTCGCGCTCGGCCATCTCGACGTGCGGGCGGCCCCGCGGATCAGCATCCGCCAGGGGACCGTCCTCGTCCTCGACGCGGCCGGATGGCGGTGGGCGTAGGCTTTCGTCCCCGCAAGCGCCCGTTCAAGCGCCGTTCAAGCGGTCGTCCTTACCTCACCCGGCTGCGACATCGGTTCGGCGTGCCGGGTGCCTCGACACGGGCACGATCCGCCGCCGGAACACCGGCCCGCCATGGCCCGGATTGCCTGCGGCGCTAAGCTCTTTTCCGAGCCCGCTCCCGGATGACGAGCCGGAACCCAGGTCGTCGGCGCGCTCTCCAGGGGGCGCGATGCGCGAAAATCGGGTATGCGGCACCGTGCGGCGCCGCCAGCGGAGTAAGTGATGAGCAGCCTCGCCGAGATGACCCGGCCCGCGTCGGATCGGCCGGCCGAGGGAACGACCGCACCCGGCGGAGGGGTTCTGCGCGGTCCCATCCGGCCGGACCTGATCCGCGACGAGGTGCTGGCCGAGGTCTTCCTCGACACCGTCCGCGCGCGGCCCGACCACCCGGCGCTGATCGACGGCTCCGCCGCGGATGCGGGTGACCGCCCTCCGCGGATCACCTACGCGGAGGTCGCCGAGCGGGCCGGGCGCATCGCGGCGGGTCTCGCCCATCGCGGGATCGGACCCGGCGACGTGGTCGGCTTGTGGATGGGGCGTGGGCCGGATCTGCTGATCGCTCAGGTCGGCATCACGCTGTCCGGCGCGGCATGGCTTCCCTTCGACGCGGAGGCGCCGGCCGACCGGGTGGCGGCGTGCCTGACCGACGCGGACGCCAAGGCGCTCCTCGTCTCGCCGGCGCTCGCGGCGGGCGCGCCGGATGCCGCGCCTGCGCTCACCGTCGAGGCCCTGCTGTCGGCGACGCCCGCATCGGCCGAGGCGCCGAACCCGCGCGTGAAGGGCCTGACGCGGCAGCACCCGGCCTACCTGATCTACACGTCGGGCTCCACCGGCGTGCCCAAGGGCATCGCCGTCAGCCACGCCAACATCTGCCACTTCCTGCGCTCCGGGAACGCGCTCTACGGGGTGGCTCCCGACGACGTGGTGTTCCAGGGGGCCTCGGTCGCCTTCGACCTCTCGATGGAGGAGATCTGGATTCCCTACCTCGTCGGCGCGAGCCTGTTCGTGGCGAGCCCCGCGATGATGGGCGACGTCGAGACGCTGCCGCGGATCATCAGTGAGGCCGGCGTCACGGTGCTCGACACCGTGCCGACCCTGCTCGCGATGATCACCGCCGATCTGCCGGGCGTCCGATTGATCCTGCTCGGCGGCGAGGCCCTGCCGGAACCGCTGGTCGCCCGCTGGGCGACGCCGTCGCGACGCCTGTTCAACACCTACGGACCGACCGAGGCGACGGTGGTGGCCACGGTCGCCGAGATGCGCCCGGGCGAACCCGTCACCATCGGCGGGCCGATCCCGAACTACTCGGTGTACGTGGCGGGCGAGGATCTGCGGCTGCTCGGGCGCGGCGAGCCCGGCGAGTTGCTGATCGGCGGCCCGGGCATCGCCCTGGGCTACCTGAAGCGGCCGGAGCTGACGGCGGATAAGTTCGTCGCGAATCCGTATCCGTCCGACGGTTCGGACCCGATCCTCTATCGCTCCGGCGATGCCGTCCTGCTCGATGCCGACGGGAACATCCTGTTCCAGGGCCGCATCGATGATCAGGTGAAGATCCGCGGCTTCCGGGTCGAGCTCGGCGAGATCGAGGCGCGCATCCGGGCGCTGCCGGGGATCAACCAAGCCGCCGTGGTGCTGCGCGCCGACGACGGCGTCGACCGGCTCGTCGCCTTCCTCGTGCCGGAACGCGGACAGGCCCTCGACAGGGCGGGCGTGCGGCGCGCGCTGGCCGAGCAGGTGCCGCCCTACATGGTGCCGGGCCACTTCGAGGTGGCCGAGGTTCTGCCGCGCCTCACCTCGGGCAAGGTCGACCGGAAGGCGCTGCGCGTCGCGACGCTGACGGTGGCCGAGGCCGACGGCGAGCAGGAGCCGCCGGAGAACCAGACCGAGGCGGCGCTGCTGGCCGCCGCCAAGCAGGTGTTCGGCAACCAGCCGATCCCGCTGACGGGCGACTTCTTCGCCGATCTCGGCGGCCACTCGCTGCTCGCTGCCCGCTTCGTCGGCGCCGTGCGGGAAGCGCCGGCGCTCGCCGCGATCACGCTCCAGGACGTGTACCGCGAGCGGACACTCCGGAGAATCTCGGACGCCCTGATCGCACGCACCGGCGGCGCCGGGACCGAGACCGCGATCCGGGATCTGAGCTTCGAGGCCCCGCCGCTCCTGCGCCGGGCTTTGTGCGGGCTGGCCCAGGCGGTCGCCCTGCCGTTCGTCATCGCGCTCGCCACCGCGCAGTGGCTCGGCATCTTCGTCACCTACCTGCTGCTCACCGGCGGGGGGCTCGGGTTCTTCGGCGAACTCGGGGTGCTGCTGCTCGTCTACGTCGCGATCAACGCGGCGACGGCGACGATCGCGGTCGCGGCCAAGTGGCTGGTCTTGGGGCGGACGAAACCCGGCCGCCACCCGCTGTGGGGGACCTACTACTACCGCTGGTGGCTGGCCCAGCGCCTTGCGCCGCTCGTCCACGTCAAGTGGCTGCAAGGCTCGCCGGCCATCGCGATCTACCTGCGCCTGATGGGCGCCAGCGTCGGGCGCGACACCCTGATCTCCGACATCGACATCGGCGCGCCGGACCTCCTGACCATCGGCGATGGAGCGTCGCTCGGCGGCCGGCTCGTCGTCGCCAACGCCGAGATCGTCGGCAACGAACTCGTCATCGGCGCGGTCGCGATCGGGCGGGATGCCGCGATCGGCACCTCCTGCGTCATCAGTTACGACACCGAGATCGGCGACCACGCCGAGATCGCCGACCTCACCACGGTGCCGGCCGGCACCCGGATCGGCGCGGCCGAGCGCTGGGACGGCTCGCCCGGCCGCAAGGTCGGCATGGCCGACCCGTCGGATCTGCCCGAGCAGGCGCCGGCCTCCGCCCGGCGGCGGGCCGGGTTCCTGGCGCTCTACGTGCTGCTGCTCGGCGCGATTCCCGCCGTCGGGCTGCTGCCGATCTTCCCGGCGTTCTTCATCTTCGACCAGATCAGCGACCGCCTCTCCGACATCACCGACATCGACTATCACTGGTACCTGCCGCTGCTGACGTGGCCGACCGCCATGCTGATGACGGCCGGCACGGTGCTGCTCATCGCTGGCATCCGCTGGATCGTGCTGCCGCGCAGGCGCTCGGGCACCTACTCGATCTGGTCGGGCTTCTACCTGCGCAAGTGGTCGGTGGCGCTGGCCGCCGAGGTGACCCTGGAGACGCTCTCGTCGCTCTTCGCGACCGTCTACATGCGGGCGTGGTACCGCCTGATGGGCGCGCGGATGGGGGAGGGGGCCGAGATCTCGACCAACCTCGGCAGCCGCCACGACCTCGCCGAGGTGGGCACGCGCAACTTCATCGCCGACGAGGTGGTCTACGGCGAGGAGGAGATCCGCCGCGGCTGGATGCACCTGCACGAAGCCCGCACGGGCGCGCGTGTCTTCGTCGGCAACGACGCGGTGGTGCCGCCCGGCGCCGACATCCCCGACGACGTGCTGATCGGCATCAAGTCGAAGCCCCCGGCCAATGCCGAGATGGCGCCGGGCGACACGTGGTTCGGCTCGCCGCCGATCAAGCTGCCCTCGCGCCAGCGGGTCGACGTCGGGACGCTCGCGCAGACCTACGAGCCGGGCCGGCTGGTGAAGCTGCGGCGCGGGGTGTTCGAGGCCTTCGCGACCTCGTTCTCGCCGATGCTCTACATCACCCTCGCGATCACCGCGATCGACTGGTACTTCTATCCGGCGATCCTGGAGCGCGACTGGACCGGGCTCGCGGTCAGCTTCGTTGCGGTCAGCGTCGCCATCGCGCTGATCCAGTCCACCGCCGTCATCGCGATGAAGTGGGCGCTGATGGGCGTCTACCAGCCCGGCATGCAGCCCATGTGGTCGTGGTGGGCGATGCGCACCGAGGCGATCGCGGTGGCCTACTGGGGCTTGGCCGGCAAGGTGCTGCTGGAGCACCTCCAGGGCACGCCGTTCCTGCCCTGGGCGTTGCGGCTGTTCGGAGTCAGGATCGGGCAGGGCGTGTGCCTGCTCACCACCGACATCACGGAGTTCGACTGCGTGACGATCGGCGACTTCGCCACCATCAACCGCACGGCGGCGCTCCAGACCCACCTCTACGAGGACCGGATCATGAAGGTCGGCCGCGTCGTCATCGGCCGCGGCGTCTCGGTCGGCGCCTTCTCGACGGTGCTCTACGACACCAGGGTCGGCGACTACGCGCGCCTGCGCCCGCTCACCATCGTGATGAAGGGCGAGTCGATCCCCGCGCATTCGGACTGGGAGGGAGCGCCGGCCGTGCCGGTGGTGCATGCGCAAGCCGAAGCGACGGCGGCGGGCTGATCAGGGGGCGCAGCGCCGGAGGGTGGTATGGATCGGCGGGTCAGGCCTCAGGTCCCCGCATCCATGGACCGGCAAGGCCCCCAATTCCTCGAGAAGGACCGCCCGCGCACAGGCGCTGAAGGCCGTGACGATCCGGCTGCGGACCTGAAGCGGAGGGAAGAGCAGCGCGAACGAGACCGGCAGCGCCGGGGCGAAGGGTCGAATCGCGATCGGGCAGACCTTGGCTTCTTCGTGCGCGGCCAGGGGATTCATCAGCGATACGCCGAGGCCCGCCGCCACGAGGACGCAAACCGCCGAGCCGAGGCCGGCCTCCGCGATCACCGGACGGTGGATGCCGGCCTCGGCGAAGACCGAATCGATTCGCGCGCGCAGCGGATTCCCAAGCGGAGACGCAATGAAGGGTACCCCGTCGAAATCCGCCGGCTGCAGCCGGTCGAGGGCGGCGAGGGGGTGATCGCGCGGCAGGACGGCGACGCAGTCCATGCGGACGACCGGCTCGATCGGCCCACTCGGCTCGTGCCCGTAGGCCATGGTGAGGCCAGCATCGCAGAACCCTGACTCGATCCATTGCCGGACCGCGCCCTCATCCCCGGCATGGATCGATACGATCACGTCGGGATAACGGTCCTTGAAGCGGGCGACGGAGTGCGCGAGCAGGCCGCCTGCGAGGCGCGGCATCGCCGCGACGCTGAGGCGTCCTGCGCCGAACGCCCGGATATTCGCGGCGGCTGTCTCGAGTGCGGACAGCCCGACGAAGGCCCGCTCGACCTCCTGGAAGAAGCGGGTTCCGTCAAGCGTCGGCGAGAGGCGGCTGCCCCTGCGGTCGAACAGCGGAAGGTGGGTGATCGCCTCCAGTTGCGCCATCAGGCGGCTGATCTGCGGTTGGGAGGTGTGAAGGCGGCGGGCAGCTTCCGTCATCGATCCCGTCGCCATCACGGCGCGGAACGCTTCGACATGTCAGAAGGTCATCCGCCGCTGCATCATATCGGATCCGAATACCCGACGGCCGAATCGGAATTGGCCGGCAACGGAGATCTCGGCCATATCCCGTAGCCGCATGGTCGCTTCGGACATGGGCCGGCCATCGGCATCGGGCGAGGTTTCGACACAGTCATGCGAGCACGGTTTTCCTTGTTGCTGTGCGCGATCCTGCTCGGTTCGCCCTCGGTGTCCTGGGGGCAGGAGAGCGGTCGCCTCGACAAGATCCGCGCGACGAGTGCGATCGCCCTCGGGTTTCCCGACGCCTCGCCGCCCTTCGCATTCCTGGACGGGGCAGGAAAGCCGGTCGGCTATTCCCTTGAGATATGCGAGCACGTCGCAGCACGGATCAAGTCGGACCTCGGCCTAGCCACCCTTGAAATCCGGCACGTGCCGGTGATGTCGGCGACGCGGATCCCGCTGATCAACAACGGGACCATCGATCTCGAATGCGGGACCGCCTCGAATCTCATCGAGCGGCATAAGCTGGTGTCCTTCGCGCCGACCACGTTCGTGGCGCAGATCGTCCTGGTCGCCCGGAAGGATTCCAGGGTCGATGTCGACGACCTGTCCTCGTTCCGCGGGAAGGCGATCTCGGCCCAGGCCGGGGGCGAAACCCAGCGGGTCGTCACGCGGATCAACGCGCGGGACAAGCTCGACATCACGGTGATGGCGGCCAAAGACACCGCCGAGACGTTCCTGCTGCTCCAGACCGGACGCGCCACCGGATCGGTCAACGACGATGCGCTCGCCCACACCATCGTCGCGAATGCCCGGGATCCTGCAAGCTTCGTGATTGGGACGAAGGGGCTGGAATTCGCTCCCTACGGCATCCTCGAGCCGAAGGACGATCCGTCCTTCAAGATGGCCGTCGACGACGCGGTCGTCGCGCTCATGAAGGACGGCACGGTGGCGCGTCTGTACACGAAGTACTTTGAGAGTCCGCTTCCGCCCCGGCAGATCAACGTGAACTTGCCGATGAGCGACGCGCTCAGGCGCGCCCTTGCCAATCCGACCGACTCGGGCGATCCGGCGGCCTATCAGTGAGCGATGGTTGCGCAGTCGAGGAAGGGCGCATCGGAACCCGCAGGAACACAGGCATATCCTCGATGCAGCCTCAAGACCGACCGGAGGCCGAGCACGACGGCGGCGCCGTGGACCTGCGCAGCGACACGGTCACGCGGCCGACGGCGGCCATGTATGACCGTATGCGCCTGGCACCGATTGGCGATGACGGGCTCGACGGTGATCCTACAGCGCGCGCGCTGGAGGCCGCCGCGGCCGCGGCCCTCGGCAAGGAAGCCGGCCTGTTCGTCCCGAGCTGTACGATGGCCAACCTCCTCGCCACCCTGGCGCAGGTCCAGCGGAACCAGCAGGTCGTTCTTGAGGCGCAGGCGCACATGTACACGGCCGAGCGGGGCGCGGCGACCTTCACGGGCGCGTTCCATGTCGGTATCCCAGGCATCGACGGCGCCATGGATCTCGATCGGCTCGAAGATGCCTTGGACGGGTCCGGGACGCGTCTCCAGACCGGCCTGATCGGACTCGAGACATCCCACAACAATGCGGGGGGCACCGTCCTGGCGCTGGACCACATGCGCACCGCCCACGAACTCGGACGGAGCCGCGGCATCCCGGTCCACCTCGACGGCGCACGCCTCTTCAACGCCGCGGTGTACCTTGGCGTAGCGCCCCAGGCGATCGCCCGCCATGCCGACACCGTATCGCTGTGCCTCTCCAAGGGTCTCAGCGCTCCGGTCGGAGCGATCCTGGCCGGTCCCCGCGCGGTCGTCGATCACGCCCGTCGCCTGCGCCGCATGCTGGGGGGCACGCAGCGTCAGGTCGGCATCATGGCCGCGGCCGGGCTCGAAGCGATCGAGGTCATGGGAGACCGCCTCGCGGAGGATCATGCCCGCGCCCGCCTTCTGAGCGCGGGCCTGAACGCGCTCCACCCGAACCTCAGGGCGTCCTGCGCCCAGACGAACATCGTGCAGGTCGACCTGTCGCGAACGGGGCGCAGCAGCGCGGATTGGGTGACCGCCCTCGCCGGGGCCGGCCTGCTGGTGAGGCCCCTCGGCCGGGATCGGCTCCGTTGCGTCACCCACCGGCACATCGACGGTGCCGCCGTCAGCGCGGCGCTTCGGGCGTTTCGGGTTTGCCTGGACGCGATCCCCTGAGAGGCGCGACGCGGCGGACGGCGCCCTCAGGCCGCCTCGTCCCGCTTGCCCAGCCGCTTGTCGAGGTAGGTGTCGACCGTCCGGGTCAGCTCCTCGACCTTGCCGTCGAAGAAGTGGTTGGCGCCCTCGACCATCTGGTGCTCGATGACGACGCCCTTCTGCGTCTTCACCTTCTCGATCACCGGCATGACCTCGCGGGCGGGCGCGACCCGGTCCTCGGAGCCGTGGACGAACAGGCCCGAGGACGGGCAGGGGGCGAGGAAGGTGAAGTCGTAGCGGTTGGCCATCGCCGCGATCGAGATGAAGCCCTCGATCTCGGGGCGGCGCATGAGCAATTGCATCCCGATCCACGAGCCGAACGACACGCCGGCGATCCAGCACGACTTCGCCTCCGGGTTGACCGACTGGACCCAGTCCAGCGCCGCCGCCGCATCCGACAGTTCACCGGAACCGTGGTCGAAGGCACCCTGGCTGCGGCCGACGCCGCGAAAATTGAAGCGGAGCGCCGCGAAGCCGCGATTCGCGAACGTGTAGAACAGGTTGTACACGATCTGGTTGTTCATCGTGCCCCCGAACTGGGGATGCGGGTGCAGCACGATCGCGATCGGCGCGCCGCGCCGCTTGGGGGCTTGGTAGCGGCCCTCCAGGCGGCCGGCCGGACCGGTGAAGATGACCTCGGGCATATCCTCGACTCCTGTGGCCGCCACTAGGCGCTGCTGCCCGCCGAGACGACCGTGTAGCCGACGCGGGGCGCGGCCTCGCGCGGTCCGCCTTGACTCGCACCGCGCTGGACGTAAAAGCAGGCTTAGAATAATTCTAGGCGATTGGAATGCTTCTAATCTAGGAAGTGGCGGCGGCTTCCGACGGCGATGTCCGCCGTTCAACGAGACGGAAGCGCGTCGAAGCGCGCCTTAGCACACTGCTCCGGTGCCAGAGCAAGGAAATGTCGCATCCCCGGCTTCACGGACCACGGATGAACCTGGATCGGGCCTACCTCGATCACAACGCCACGTCTCCGGTCCGTCCGGAGGTGTCGGCCGCCGTGGCTGCGGCCCTGGCGCTGCCGGGCAATCCGTCCTCGGTCCACGCCGAGGGCCGGGCGGCCCGCGCCGCCCTGGAAGAGGCCAGGGTCAGGCTCGGACGCCTCGTCGGCGCCGCACCGGATCGCATCGTGTTCACCAGCGGCGGCACCGAGGCCGCGAACGCGGCGCTGTCGGGCGCGCTCCTGCGCCGCGGCCTGTCCGCGCCGACGCGGCTGCTCGCCGGTGCCACCGAGCACCCCTGCGTCTCCGCCGGGCACCGCTTCCCGGCCGACGCGACCGAAATTCTCCCGGTCCTGTCCTCCGGCCTGCTCGACCTCGCCGCCCTCGAAGGCCGCCTCGATGCGCTGCGGGACGAGGTGGTCCTGATCTCGGTCCACGCGGCCAACAACGAGACCGGCGTGATCCAGCCGCTGGCCGCGATCGTGGCACTGGCGCGGGCCCACGGCCGGGCGCTGGTCCACAGCGACGCGGTTCAGGCGGTCGGCAAGATCCCGCTGGACTTCACCGGCCTCGGCCTCGATGCCCTGACGCTCTCGGGCCACAAGTTCTCCGCGCCGAAGGGCGTCGGCGCCCTCGTCCTGAGCGCGGACGCGAGGCTTGATGCGGCCTTCGTCCGCGGCGGCGGGCAGGAAGCCCGCCTGCGCTGCGGCACCGAGAACCTTGCCGGCATCGTCGGCATGGGCCGGGCGGCCGAGATCGCGCACCGCGCCCTCGATGCGGAGGCATGCCGCCTCGCTGCGCTGCGCGACGCGATCGAGCGCGGCGTCCTCGCCCGTGCTCCGAACGCGGTGATCTTCGGCTGCGGCGCGCCCCGGTTGCCGAACACGCTGAGCTTCGCCGTGCCGGGCCTCGACGCGCCGACAGCGCTGATCGCCCTGGACCTTGCCGGGATCGCCGTCTCGTCGGGTTCGGCCTGTTCGTCGGGCAAGGTGGCGCGCTCGGTCGTTCTCGCGGCGATGGGCGTGAACCCTGCACTCAGCGCAGGGGCACTGCGCGTCAGCCTCGGCTGGAATAGCCGAGCCAGCGACGTTGCGCGCGCCCTCGACGCCTTCGAACGGGTGGTCGCCACCCTATATGGAAAGCAAGGGAAAGCGGCCTGAACGCCGGGTTTCCATGCCCTGTCACGAGAAGCGTCCGGCCCTTGACGCCGGCGATGCTTAGGAGACGCTGATGCCTGCCGTGCAGGAAACCATCGACCGGGTCCGCTCGATCGACCTCGACCAGTACAAGTACGGCTTCGAGACCACCATCGAGATGGAGAAGTCCGCCAAGGGCATCTCCGAGGACGTGGTGCGCTTCATCTCGGCCAAGAAGGACGAGCCCGCGTGGATGCTGGACTGGCGCCTCGACGCGTACGCGCGCTGGCAGACCATGCAGGAGCCGGACTGGGCCCGCGTCTCCTACGACAAGGTCGATTACAGCGACATCTACTACTACGCCGCGCCCAAGCGACCGGCGGCGATGTCGCTCGACGAGATCGATCCCGAGATCCTGAAGACCTACGAGAAGCTCGGCATCCCCTTGCGCGAGGTCGAGGTGCTGGAGGGCATCGCCCCCGAGCGCCGGGTCGCGGTCGACGCGGTGTTCGATTCGGTCTCGGTCGCGACCACCTTCAAGGCGGAACTGTCGAAGGCCGGTGTGATCTTCATGCCGATTTCCGAGGCCGTGCGCGAGTACCCCGATCTCGTGAGGAAGTACCTCGGCTCCGTCGTGCCGGTGACCGACAACTTCTTCGCGACGCTGAACTCGGCGGTGTTCTCCGACGGCTCGTTCGTCTACATCCCGCCGGGCGTGCGCTGCCCGATGGAGCTGTCGACCTACTTCCGCATCAACGAGCGCGACACCGGCCAGTTCGAGCGCACGCTCATCATCGCCGACAAGGGCTCATACGTCTCGTACCTGGAGGGCTGCACCGCCCCGAAGCGCGACGACAACCAGCTCCACGCCGCGGTGGTCGAGCTCGTCGCGCTGGATGACGCCGAGATCAAGTACTCGACCGTCCAGAACTGGTATCCCGGCGACAACGAGGGCCGCGGCGGCATCTACAACTTCGTCACGAAGCGCGGCGATTGCCGCGGCAAGAACGCGAAGATCTCGTGGACGCAGGTCGAGACCGGCTCGGCGATCACCTGGAAGTACCCGTCCTGCATCCTGCGCGGCGACAATTCCCGCGGCGAGTTCTACTCGATCGCGGTGTCGAACGGCATGCAGCAGGTCGATTCCGGCACGAAGATGATCCATCTGGGCAAGAACACCACCAGCCGGATCATCTCGAAGGGCATCTCGGCCGGCCGCTCGCAGAACACCTACCGGGGCCTCGTCTCGGCGCACCGGAAGGCGACGAACGCGCGGAACTTCACCAACTGCGACTCGCTGCTGATCGGCGACCAGTGCGGGGCGCACACGGTGCCCTACATCGAGTCGAAGAACGCGTCCGCGGTGTTCGAGCACGAGGCCACCACCTCGAAGATCTCCGAGGACCAGATGTTCTACTGCCAGCAGCGCGGGCTCTCGAACGAGGAGGCGACCGCGCTGATCGTCAACGGCTTCGTCCGCGACGTGCTGCAGCAGTTGCCTATGGAGTTCGCTGTTGAGGCGCAGAAGCTGATCTCGATCAGCCTGGAAGGGTCCGTGGGCTGACAAGGGCCGGGCAAAGGCTTTGGCAACGGGGGAGGGTTATACGCTCCTGTCGGAGCGAGCGGCGTTCTCTCCCGCGGAGCCAGGATCGATGAGCCATCAGAGCGGCCGGTTTGCAGGGAAGGCGGCTCCGGAGAGCGACATCGACTGGTCTGAGCCGGCGCCCGCGCCGCACGGGTCCGGCTTCGACGAGGTGCTTCAGGACCTCGGGACGGTCGAGCGGCGGGCGGAAGCCGAGAAGCGGATGCGCCACCGCGCGGCCTGCGAGTTCCTGGCGACGTTCTACCGGAGCGACGTCGAGAACGCGAAGGTGCTGAAGCAGCAGGGCATCGCCACGGGTCTCGCCCCGACGCAGATCGCCTTCGCCAAGGCCGGGCGTCCGGCCGAGGTGGCGATCGTGGTGACGACGGGCGGCGCCCTGTCGGTGATGTTCGCGCCCGGCGGTCTGCGCACCCACGTGCAGCGGACCGACCTCGGGGACTTCGATCCGCTCGCCAAGTCCACCCTGCGCAGGCGGATGATCGGGCTGGTGATCGGCTATCTCGGCGTCGGCGATCCCTGAGGGAGCGGCGACGCGGGATGCAGGAACGCCCGGCGGACGCAAGTCTCCCGCGGCGACTTCGAGGGATGTCCCGGTCTGCTGGGCCGGGCGGACCGTATCAACGTTGGGACTGACGAACGATGCTAGAGATCAAGAACCTCGTCGTGCAGATCGAGGACAACCGCATCCTCAACGGGCTCGACCTCACCATCGGCGACGGCGAGGTCGCCGCGATCATGGGGCCGAACGGGTCGGGCAAGTCGACCCTGTCCTACGTCATCGCCGGCAAGCCCGACTACGAGGTGCTCGACGGCGAGATCCTGCTCGACGGCACCGACATCCTGGAGATGGGCGCCGACGCGCGCGCTGCCGCCGGCGTGTTCCTGGCGTTCCAGTATCCGCTGGAGATCCCCGGCGTCGGCACGATGACCTTCCTTAAGGCCTGCCTCAACGCCCAGCGCCGGGCGCGCGGCGAGAGCGACCTCTCGACGCCGGACTTCATCCGCCAGGTCAACGCCGCCGCCGACGGGCTGGAGATCCAGAAGGACATGCTCAAGCGGGCGCTGAACGTCGGCTTCTCCGGCGGCGAGAAGAAGCGCATGGAGATCCTCCAGATGGCCCTGCTCAAGCCGAAGGTCTGCGTGCTCGACGAGACCGATTCCGGCCTCGACATCGATGCGCTGCGCATCGTCTCCGAGGGCGTGAACGCGCTGCGCAGGCAAGGCCGCTCCTTCCTCGTCATCACGCACTACCAGCGGCTCCTGAACCACATCGTGCCCGACAGCGTCCACGTGATGTCGAAGGGCCGCATCGTGAAATCCGGCGGCAAGGAACTGGCGCTCGAACTCGAAGCCTCCGGCTACGCCGAGTACCGCAGCGAGGCCGCTTGACCATGGCCGACGTGAAGAACCTGCGAACCGCCGCCGAGACCGGCTTCGCGAAGCTGTTCGAGGTCGCGCGGATGAAGTTCCCGACCGGCGTCGGGCTCGCCCGCGAGGAGGCGTTCCGCTTCTTCGAGGCGGCCGGCCTGCCGAGCCGCCGGGTCGAGGCGTTCAAGTACACGGACCTGCGCGCCGCGCTGACCGATGCGGCCCCCCCCTCCGAGACGCTCTCGGCCGAGGTGGCGAAGGCCGCCTCCGACGCCGCGAAGGGGTTTGCCGGCATCGAGGCCGTACGCCTGACCTTCGTCAACGGCCACCTGATCGCGGCCCTGTCGGACCTCGACCGGGTGCCGGCGGGCGTCACGGTCTCGACGCTGAGCGACGCGCTCACGAACGGCGACGCGCTTCTGGACAAGCTCGCGCCGGTCGACCAGGCCCGCGAGAACCCGATCTACCAGCTCAACGCCGCCTTCATGGCCGACGGCGCGCTGATCCGCGTCGCGGCCGGCACCAAGGTCGATCTGCCGATCCACCTGCGCTTCGTCGGCACGGGCGCCGACGCGTTCTCGACCGCGACCCGCGTGCTGGTCTCGGTGGAGGAGGGCGCGGACTTCACCCTGCTGGAGAGCCATGAAGGACCCGAGCAGATCGCCTACCAGCCCAACGACGCGCTCGACGTGGTGGTCGCCGACCGCGCCGCCTTCCGCCACGCGCGGCTCAACGCCGAGGGACGGGCGGCGCTCGCGCTCTCGACGCTCTCGGCCCGGATCGGGGCGGGCGCGCATATCGAGACCGTGAACGTTGTGGTCGGCGCGGCTTTCTCGCGCCACCAGATCTTCCTGAACTTTGCCGGCGACGACGCCACCGCCACCGTCAACGGGGCGACCATGCTGAACGACAAGCAGCTCGCCGATTCGACGCTGCTCGCCGACCACGCGGCGGTGGGCGGAATCAGCCGCGAGCTGTTCAAGACGGTGATCGACGGCGAATCGACCGGCGTGTTCCAGGGCAAGATCATCGTCCGGCAGGTCGCGCAGAAGACCGACGGCAAGATGATGTCGGCCTGTCTGCTCCTGTCGGATGCTGGGCAGATGATGAACAAGCCGGAGCTGGAGATCTTCGCCGACGACGTCGCCTGCGGCCACGGCGCCACCTGCGGGGCACTCGACGACGAGCTACTGTTCTACCTCATGGCCCGCGGCCTGCCCCGCCCGCAGGCCGAGAGCCTGCTGGTCCAGGCCTTCCTCGGCGAGGCGGTGGAAGCGGTGAGCCACGAGGGCGCCCGCGCGGCGATGATCGGCACGATCGAGGCTTGGTTGAAGGCGCGAGGGTGAGCTTTACCCTCCCCCCTCTGCGGGGGAGGGTGCCCTGCGGATGCAGGGCGGGAGAGGGGAGCGCCCTCTCCGGAACTGGCGCTCCCCTCTCCCGACCCTCGCTGACGCGAGGGCCACCCTCTCCCACAGAGGGGAGAGGGTCGGAAACGAGGCGAGACAGGACCGATGAACGCACCCACACGCCTGCCCCCCTACGACGTCGAGGCGATCCGGGCGCAGTTCCCGATCCTCTCCGAGACGGTCTACGGGAAGCCGCTGGTCTACCTCGACAACGCCGCGTCCGCGCAGAAGCCGCGCGCGGTGATCGACGCGATGGTGTCGTGCATGGAGACCGGCTACGCCAACGTCCACCGCGGCCTGCACTTCATGGCGAATGCCGCCACCGAAGGCTTCGAGGGCGCGCGCGAGACCACGCGGCATTTCCTCAATGCGGCCTCCACCGACGAGATCATCTTCACCCGCAACGCGACCGAGGCCTACAACCTCGTCGCCGCATCGATGGCTCAAGCCGGGCTGATCGGGGAGGGCGACGAGATCATCCTCTCGATCATGGAGCACCACTCCAACATCGTCCCCTGGCATTTTTTGCGCGAGCGGCGCGGTGCGGTGATCAAGTGGGCGCCGGTGGACGACGACGGCAACTTCCTCGTCGAAGAGTACGAGAAGCTGTTCTCGGCCCGCACCAAGATGGTCGCGATCACTCAGATGTCGAACGTGCTTGGCACGATCACACCGGCCGCCGAGATCGTCCGCATCGCCCACGCCCACGGGGTGCCGGTGCTGCTCGACGGGGCGCAGAGCGCGGTGCATGGGCCAGTGGATGTGCGGGCGCTGGATTGCGACTTCTTCGTCTTTACCGGCCACAAGGTCTACGGCCCGACCGGGATCGGCGTCCTCTACGGCAAGAAGGACTGGCTGGAGCGCCTGCCGCCCTACCAGGGCGGCGGCGAGATGATCCGCACGGTCTCCCAGGACAGCATCACCTACAACGACCCGCCGCACCGCTTCGAGGCGGGCACGCCCGCGATCATCGAGGCGGTGGGCTTGGGCGCCGCGCTCGAATTCATGATGTCGGTCGGTCGCGAAAAAATCGCCGCGCACGAGGCGGACCTCACCGCCTACGCGCAGGAGCGATTGGGCGCGATGAATTCGGTTCGCCAGATCGGCAACGCCAAGCACAAGGGCGGCGTCATCGCCTTCGAGGTGAAGGGGGCGCACGCCCACGACATCGCCACCGTGATCGACCGCTCCGGAGTCGCGGTGCGGGCCGGCACCCACTGCGCCATGCCGCTCTTGACCCGCTTCGGCGTGACCTCGACCTGCCGCGCCTCGTTCGGGCTGTACAACACCCGCGCCGAGATCGACGTGCTCGCCGAGGCGCTCGGGCGCGCCGAGATGCTGTTCGCCTGAGATTTTTGGATGGATCGGTCGCCAGCCGAGGGCGGCCGACGGAGGATCAAGACCATGAGCAGCACCGACGCGACGATCACCGGCGGCGCCAACACCCCCAAGGTCGCGGGCGCAGAGGGCGTGCCGCCAGCCGAACTCGACCGGCTCACCGACGACATCGTCGCGGCGCTGAAGTCGGTCTACGATCCCGAGATCCCGGCCGACATCTACGAACTCGGCCTGATCTACAAGGTCGACATCGACGACGACCGCAAGGTGGCGATCGACATGACGCTGACCGCACCCGGTTGCCCCGTCGCCGGCGAGATGCCGGGCTGGGTCGAGGACGCCGTCGCCAAGGTGCCCGGCGTCCAGTCCTGCGCCGTCACGATGGTGTTCGACCCGCCGTGGGACCAGAGCCGGATGTCCGACGAGGCCCGCGTCGCGCTCGACATGTGGTAGGATGCCGCCGCCCCGAGGGTTGCCGGGCCGCCGCCGCCGAGCGGTACGGCTGCTCTGGATCGGACCTTCGGCCGTACCTGAGGGGCGGGCATCGGCTGACCCGTACATCTTCGGTGGATAGCGCCGGCCGCGAACCATCAAGCCGTCGGGCGCCGATCTCGGCAGAGACGATCCGGTGTCTCGGTGGACCAGAGCCCGGCGAGGGCTTATCGTCATTATGCCAGGGTACGCCTGTCACCAGCCCGGGCCTTGAACCCGGTCGCCGGAGAGCCAACCATGTCGACACGTTTCAAAGTCATGTCGCTGACCGATGCGGCAGCCGAGCGCATCAAGGCGATCATCGCCGATGCCGACCGTCCGATCGCGGGCCTGCGCGTCGGCGTGAAGAACGGTGGCTGCGCCGGCATGTCCTACACGATGGAGTACGCCGAGGACCGCCGCGCTGGTGAGGACGCAATCGAGGATCGCGGCGTCACCGTCTTCGTTGATCCGAAGGCCCTGCTGTTCCTGCTCGGGACCGAGATGGACTTCCAGACCGGCAGGCTGGCGTCGCAGTTCGTGTTCAACAACCCCAACCAGACCTCGTCCTGCGGCTGCGGCGAATCCGTCGCGATCACGCCGGTCAGTCACGAACGGCTGCACGCCTCGGCCTGAGCCGGCCTATGGGTTCGAGCCGAAAAGTCCGCCGACGCCGCGCACTGGCTCGGAGAGAGACGAACCGGAGGCGAGAACACTTCGTATGCGTTTGGAAGGGGATCGGAAGAATGACGGTGGGGACCTGCTCGCGCCGCAGCGGGCGCTGCGGTTCACCGGATCGCGAACCGGTCAGGCCACGTTGGTGATCGGCTCCGCGGCGGCCGCATCGTCCATGGTTCGGTTGCGGCCGCCGCGCTTGGCCGCGAACATGCAGAGGTCCGCCCGCTCCAGCAGAGAGACCGGCGTGTCGCCCCTTCGGTAGACGCCAAGGCCGAGGGAGATCGTCACCTTGCCGAGCGACTCGCCGGTCGAGCGCTTCACGAGTTCCCGGCCCATCACGCTGGTGCGTACCTTCTCCGCGATGGCGCGCGCGGCCTCGCGTCCGGTCCCGGGCAGCAGGATGCCGAACTCCTCGCCGCCGAAGCGCGCGAGCATGGCGACACTCCCGACACTCTCGCGCATGACGATGGCGACGAGGCGCAGGACTTGGTCGCCGGTCAGGTGCCCGTAGAGATCGTTGAAGCGCTTGAAGAAATCGATATCGAGGACGATCAGGCTCGCCGACGCGCCGCGCGCGGAGGCATCGATCAGCTTGCGCAGCATCTCCTCGAAATGCTTGCGGTTGCCCAATCCGGTCAGAGGATCGGTCAGGCTCTCGAGGCGGGTCGCTTCGAGCTTTTCACGAAGACCCTCGACTTCGGTGCGGCTCTCGCGCATCCGCGCTTCGAGGGTGCGGTTGTTGGCGGCGACCTCGCGCGTCGTCGCGACGAGGCTGGCCACGATCTCGCGGAGGCGGACGCGGTTCAAGGTGGAGACGGCGAGATCCTGGCTCAGGACGCGCAGCGCCTCGCCGTACTGCACCGCCGAGCCCAGCGACAGGTCGAGCATCTCCATGATGCCCTCGATCTCCGCGAGCATCGTCGCCCCGGTCTCACCGGCCGCGTCGGCGTAGCTCGAACCCCCGAGGTAACCCTCGTAGAGCCGGTCCACGTCGCTCGCCGAGAGGGCGGGGTTCTCGGCGGTCAGGCGCTTGACGGCATCGTTCAGCAACGGCTTCTCGCCGGACACGTAGGTGTACCAGACGGCATAGGCCCGCGGCGTGGCGGATGGGCCGTAATCGCGGATCAAGTCCTGGGCGCGCTGCGCCAACGCGAAGCTGCGGTCCCGGTCGCCGTAGGCCCCGTCGCTCATCATATCCTCACCATCCGCCCACGATATCCTCCTCGCGAAGGACGTGTCGGACTTGGAGGTTGAGTATGCGTCATCGACCGTGGACGGACGGTTAAACCGGGCCGGTCGAACCGGATCGAGCCTTATTTTTTCACCGCGGCCGAACGCAGCATGAAGGCAGGGACGTGTTCGCCGAGGCCGACGGGCGTGTCGCCATCCTCGTCACGTCTGCGCCCGGAGGAGGCGCGATCGTCGCGCAGCCGATCCGGCACCACGCGCGGAGTGGCTGGGGATCGTTCTGCACGCGGCCGAAACTCGGGCTGCCGGCGCGCCTCCGTTCCTCGACGTGGTGCTTCCTGTCGCGGAACCTCCTGCACTATGGGTTCCTCCACGGCCGCCGCTTCTGCTTCCCCGCTGCGCGCGGTCGCCGCACGCCGCGACGACGGGGCGCGCGCGCCGCGGGATGCCACCTCGAGTTCCGGATCACGCGCGCGGCGGCTCGAGGTTGCCGAGCGCCCGCGATGGCGCGTGCGGGTCTCGCCCTCGCCCTCCTCGGACGACGCCGAGGCGAGATCGCCGTCCATCCACGCGATCGGCTGACCGATCAGGGACTCGATCGCCTGGAGCGAGCGACCATCGCTGCGGCTGACCAGGGTGAAGGCGCTGCCGGCCCGGCCGGCTCGGCCCGTGCGGCCGATGCGGTGGACGTAGTCCTCGGGATGGTTCGGCACGTCGAAATTGAAGACGTGGCTGACCGCCGGGATATCGAGGCCGCGCGCCGCGACGTCGCTGGCGACGAGCAGGGCCGTCTCACCGCCCCGGAACGCGTCGAGCGCCGCGGTGCGCGAGCGCTGGTCCATGTCCCCGTGGAGGGCGGCCGCGTCGAAGCCGTGGCTGACCAGCGACTTCTGCAGCAGCGCCACGTCGCGCTTGCGGTTGCAGAAGATGATGCCGTTCTTCAGCTCCGCCTCGCCGCGGATCAGCCGGCGCAGCCGGTCGCGCTTGACGCTGCCCTCGGAGCCCGTGGCGACGAGGCGCTGGACGATCGTCGCGGCGGTGGAGGCGGCGCGCGCCACTTCAATCCGCTCGGGGTTGTGCAGGAACATGTCGGCCAGCCGCTCGATCTCCGGCGGCATGGTGGCCGAGAAGAACAGGGTCTGCCGGGTGAACGGCACCATCTTCACGATGCGCTCGATGTCGGGGATGAAGCCCATGTCGAGCATGCGGTCGGCCTCGTCGATCACGAGGAGCTCGACACCGCTGAGCAGCAGCTTGCCGCGCTCGAAGTGGTCGAGCAGGCGCCCCGGCGTCGCGATCAGCACGTCGGTGCCGCGGGTGAGCTTGGCATCCTGATCGGCGAACGAGACGCCGCCGATAATCAGCGCGACGTTGAGCTTGTGGTTGGTGCCGTAGCGGTCGAAGTTCTCGACCACCTGGGCTGCGAGCTCCCGCGTCGGCTCGAGGATCAGGGTCCGCGGCATGCGGGCCCGCGCGCGCCCGTTCTCCAGCATCGTCAGCATGGGCAGGGTGAAGGCCGCCGTCTTGCCGGTGCCGGTCTGGGCGATCCCGAGCACGTCGCGGCGCGCCAGCACGTGCGGGATGGCCTGTTCCTGGATCGGCGTCGGCTCGGTGTAGCCGGCAGCGGTCACGGCCTGGAGGACCTTGTCGCTCAATCC
>NZ_CAXTBY010000050.1:0-25590 GCF_964242245.1 uncultured Methylobacterium sp.
CGACGAGGCCGTCGCGGTCGATGCCCTCGATCGGCGCCTCGCCCGCCGCGTAGACCGGGGCGACGATCACCGTGTCGGCGTCGTTGAAGCAGGTGCAGAAATCGTCGAACAGCGAGGCCAGCCGCGAGTAGCGGTGCGGCTGCACGATCGCGATGACGCTGGCGTCGGTCGAGGCGCGCGCCGCCCGCAGCACCGCCTTGATCTCCACCGGATGGTGCCCGTAATCGTCGAAGATCTGGGCGCCGTTCCACTCGCCGGTGCGGGTGAAGCGGCGCTTGACGCCGCCGAAGCCGGCCAGCGCCCTGCGGATCGCGTCGGCCGGCACGCCGAGCTCGTGCGCGACGGCGAGCGCCGCGGTGGCGTTGAGCGCGTTGTGCTTGCCCGGCATCGGCAGGACGAGGTCCTCCATCTCCAGGCGGAAGCCGGGGCGGCGGTCGCGGATCATCACACGAAACCGGCTCTGGCCGCCCTTCAGGTCGACGTCGATGAGGCGCACGTCGGCCTGCGGGTTCTCGCCGTAGGTGATGATGCGCCGGTCCTCGATGTGGCCGACCATGTCCTGCACCACGGGGTGGTCGGTGCACATCACCGCGAAGCCGTAGAACGGGATGTTGTCGATGAAGCGCCGGAACGCCTCCTTGACTGCGTCGAACGAGCCGAAATGATCCAGGTGCTCCGGGTCGATGTTGGTGACGATGGCCACATCGGCCGGCAGCTTGAGGAAGGTGCCGTCCGATTCGTCGGCTTCCACCACCATCCACTCGCCATCGCCCATGCGGGCGTTGGTGCCGTAGGCGTTGATGATGCCGCCGTTGATGACGGTCGGGTCGAGGTTGCCGGCATCGAGGAGTGTCGCCACCAGCGAGGTGGTCGTGGTCTTGCCGTGGGTGCCGGCGATGGCGACGCAGGACTTGAAGCGCATCAGCTCGGCCAGCATCTCGGCGCGGCGCACCACCGGCAGGCGGGCCTCGCGGGCGGCGGCGAGTTCCGGGTTGTCGCGGCGGATCGCGGTGGAGACCACGACGAGGCCCGCCGCCTCGACGTTCTCGGCCGCGTGCCCGACGAAGGTGCGCATGCCCTTCTCGGACAGCCGCCGGACGTTGGCGTTGTCCGAGGCGTCCGAGCCCTGCACCGTGTAGCCGAGGTTGTGCATCACCTCGGCGATGCCGGACATGCCGATGCCGCCGATGCCGATGAAGTGGATGGGGCCGAGCTTGTCGGGCAGCTTCATGGCGGGACCAATCTCGTCGCTCGTGGGACCGGCCGAAGCACGAGCCCCGAAAAAATCAGGTGCGGGCGGCCGTGTCGACGACCACCGTGGCGAGCCGCTCGGCGGCGTCGTGGATGCCGGCGCTTCTCGCCGCGTCGGCCGCCGCGGTCAATTTCGATGGGTTCTCGAAGGCATCGACCAATTCGGCTGTGAGGCGGTCGGGCGTGAAGGCCGATTGCGCCAGCGCCAGCGCCGCGCCGATGCTCCCGAGCGTCGCGGCGTTGGCGGCCTGGTCCTGGTCGAGGGAACCGGGAAGCGGCACGAGGATCGACGGACGGCCGATGGCGGCGAGTTCCGACACGGTCGAGGCGCCCGAGCGCGAGACCACGAGGTGGCTCAGCGCCATCCGCGCCGGCAGGTCCTTGAAGAACGGCGCGGCCTCGATGCCGGAAAGGCCCATGGCGCGGTAGTCGTTCTGCACCGTGGTCAGGTCCTCGGGGCGGACCTGCTGCACGAGGTGGAGGCGGGCGCGGAGATCGGCGGGAAGCTGCGCGACCGCCTTCGGCACGACCTCGCCCATCACCCGGGCGCCCTGGCTGCCGCCGAAGACCAGCAGGTGGAGCGCGTCCGCCGGGCCGAGCGGCGGGTAAGCGACCCTGGCGGCCTCGATCACCGCGGGGCGCAAGGGGTTGCCGGTGTGGATGCGCGAGGCCTTGGCCTTCTCCGGCACGCCGCGCACCGCCTTGAAGCCGGTGGCGATGGTGCGGGCGCCGCGTGCCAGGAACGCGTTGGCGCGGCCCATCACCGCGTTCTGCTCGTGGATGATGGTCGGCACGCGCAGGATCTGCCCGGCGAGCATCGGCGGCACGGTCGGGTAGCCGCCGAAGCCGACGATCGCGGCGGGGTTGATGCGCTTGACCGCTCTCGCGGCCTCCGCGAACCCGCGCCCGAGCGTCAGCACGGCGCCGGCGCGGTGCAGCATCGAGCGGCCCGAGGGCGTCGCCGAGGCGACGGTGACGATCTCGGAAGCCGGGAACTCGCCGGCGATCGCATCGACCCGCGCGTCGGTGGCGAGCACCACGCGGATGCCGCGGGCGCGAAGCGCATGCGCGAGGCTCTCGGCCGGGAAGAGGTGGCCGCCGGTGCCGCCGGCGCAGAGCAGGACGGTGGCCGTGAACACCGTCACCGCATCACCCCCGCGACGGTGGCCGGCGCGGTGCCGGGGGGCTTCTGGCTCAGCATCGTCGTGCGCGGGCGCTTGCGGGTCAGCGCCACGAGGAAGCCCATGCCGAGCGCCAGAGAGATCAGCGACGAGCCGCCGTAGGACACGAAGGGGAGCGTCATGCCCTTGGCCGGCATGAGCTGGGTGTTGACCGCCATGTTGATGCAGGCCTGGAGACCGAACAGGGTTATGAGGCCGGTGATGGCGAGCCTGGAAAAGGTGTCGTCGGTGCGGCGCGCGAGCTTGAGGCCGCGCAGCACGATGTAGGCGAACAATGCGACGAGGCACAGGCAGACCAGCACGCCGAACTCCTCGCCGGTGACGGAGAAGATGAAGTCGGTGTGGGCGTCGGGCAGGTGGCGCTTGGCGATCCCCTCCCCCGGCCCGGTGCCGAACCACCCGCCCGAGCGGAAGGATTCCCGCGACCAGAAATCCTGGAACCCGTCGCCGGAATCCTTGTCGAGGAAGCGGGTGATGCGCTCGCGGACGTGATGGAAGAAGGTGTAGGCGGCAAACACCCCGGTGAGGCCGAGGATTCCGAGAACGGCCACCCAGATCAGGTGCAGGCCGGCCACGAAGAACAGCGCGCACCACACGAGGGTGATGAGCATGGTCTGGCCGAAATCGGGCTGGAGCAGCAGCGGCACGATGGTGATCGGCAGGAGCAGGATCGCGAGGAACCCGCCCGGCATGTCGCGCCGCTGCGCGCCCTCCGAGAAGGCCCAGGCGGCGACCACCACGAAGGCGGGCTTGACGAACTCGGACGGCTGGAGGCCGAAGGAGCCGAACTGGATCCAGCGATGCGCGCCCTTGATCTCGGGCCCGAACTTGCCGGCGAGCACGCAGAGCACGACGCAGATGGCCCAGGTGCCGAGCGCCAGCCGCCGGATGCCGCGGAGCGACAGGAACGAGACCGCGCAGATGATCAGGATGGTGGGGGCGAGGTACATCGCCTGCCGGTTGAGGAAGTAGAAGGTCGGCAAGCCGATGCGCTCGGCCACCGGCGGGCCGCCGCCCATCAGGAAGACGAGGCCGGCGACCATCAGGGCAGCGAGCGCCGCGAGCAGGCCGCGATCCACCGTCCACCACCAGTCGGTCAGGGGCGTGCGTTCCGCGCGGGAGATCATGGGCGTAGGACGGCCTCGTGCGGGCCGCGGGGGACGCGCGGCGGTCGGAGGCGATCCTGTGCGGGAATGGTAAATGCTTTGTTAGGCTTGGCCGAGCGGGACGGCGCGTTCGCCGCACGGCGTCATTGTGGGGCTGCGTAGCAAAACCCGGAATGCCAGATCGGTGGCGTGACCGCTCGTCGGTCAATCCAGCGCCCGCACGAGATGCCGAAACACGTCCCCGCGCTGCTCGAAGCTGCGGAACTGGTCGTAGGAGGCGCAGGCGGGCGAGAGCAGCACCACCGGCTCCGGCGCACCCGATGCCTCGGCACCGGCAGCCGCCGCGGCGACCGCCGCGTCGAGCGTCCCGCAGCGGGTATAGGGGACCGCGCCCTCCAGCGTCGCGGCGAAGGCGTCCGACGCCGCGCCGATCAGGTAGGCGTGGGCGATGCGCTCGAAATAGGGAGCAAGCGGGAAAATGCCGCCGTCCTTGGCCTTGCCGCCGAGGATCCAGTGGATGTCGCGGAAGGCGGTGAGCGCCTTCTCGGTGGAATCGGCGTTCGTCGCCTTGGAGTCGTTGACGAACAGCACGCGCCCGCGCACCCGCACCGCCTCCATCCGGTGCGGCAGGCCGGGAAAGCTCTCGAGGCCGGCCTGGATCGCCGCGGGATCGATCCCGAGCGCCTGTGCCACGGCGACGGCGACCGCCGCGTTCTGCCAGTTGTGCGCGCCGCGCAGGGATCGGATCGCGGCGACGTCGGCGATGGTCGCGCCTGCGGGATCGCGCACGCTTCCGTCCCGCACGACGAGCGCCTCGGCGGCGAGCGCCGCGTCGCGGGGCACGTGGACGCGCACGAGCCCGCCCCCGCGACGGTCGGCGACGGCCCGGCTCGGCCCGTCGTCGATCCCGACGATGGCGAGGTCCGAGCCCCGGATCAGGCGCTCCTTGATCGCGGCATACTGCGCGAAGGTGCCGTGCCGGTCGAGATGGTCCGGCGTCAGGTTGAGGAGCACGCCGATGCTCGGGTCGAGGGAGGGCGTCAGGTCGATCTGGAACGAGGACAGCTCGACCACGTGGACGCGGCTGGCGGCCGGCGGCTCCAGGGAGAGGATCGCGGTGCCGATGTTGCCGCCCATCTGCACGTCGCGGCCGGCCTCGGCGAGGATGTGCGCGACGAGCGCGGTGGTGGTCGATTTGCCGTTGGTCCCGGTGATGGCCACGAACGGCGCGCCCGGCGCGATCGCCCTGCGCTCGCGGCAGAACAGTTCGATGTCTCCGATGATTGCGGTGCCGTCAGCCTTGGCCAGGGCGACGGTCCAGTGCGGGGCCGGATGAGTCAGCGGCACGCCCGGCGACAGCACCAGCGCCGCGAACCCGGACCAG
Source organism: uncultured Methylobacterium sp. (assembly GCF_964242245.1). NCBI lineage: Bacteria > Pseudomonadati > Pseudomonadota > Alphaproteobacteria > Hyphomicrobiales > Methylobacteriaceae > Methylobacterium > uncultured Methylobacterium sp. The sequence goes on from NZ_CAXTBY010000050.1 coordinate 4,923, forward strand.
TCGGCCTCGCGAAGGTCGACGGTCTCGATGCCCTGAGCCGCCGCCTTCGAGACGCCCTCGGCGTTGTCGTCCCAGGCGATCACGGAGGCGCCACCGGCCTTGAGCGCCAGGGCGGTGGCGAGGCCCGAGGCGCCGAGGCCGAACAGGGCGACCCTTTGGCCGGCGAAGGTGGTGACGGGCGTCATACGCATCTCGAATCCATCGCATCGGACACGGAGCGCGCTCCCTCTCTCCCAGGGGGAGAGGGCTGGGGTGAGGGGCGTGACCTCCGTTCTCCCCTCACCCTGGCCCTCTCCCGCGAAGGGTGTGGGGACCCGCGCCCGACGCGTCCGCCTCGCAGAGGCTACCGGTGAGGCTGCATACCACGTTCCTACCGCAGCTTGAGCGTCGCCAGCCCCGCGAGCGCCAGGATCACCGCGATGATCCAGAACCGGATCACGACCTGCGGCTCCTTCCAGCCCTTCTGCTCGAAGTGGTGATGGATCGGCGCCATGCGGAAGACGCGCTTGCCGGTGAGCTTGAACGAGGCGACCTGGATGATCACCGACATGATCTCGAGGACGAACAGGCCGCCGACGATGGCCAGCACGATCTCGTGCTTGGTCGCCACCGCGACGACGCCCAGAAGGCCGCCGAGCGAAAGCGACCCGGTGTCGCCCATGAAGATCTGCGCGGGCGGCGCGTTGAACCACAGGAAGCCGAGGCCCGCCCCGATCACGGCGCCGGCGACCACCGCGAGCTCGCCCGTGTCGCGGACGTAGTTCACCTGCAGGTAGCTCGCGGTGAACGAGTTGCCGACGAGGTAGGCGATGACGCCGAAAGTGCCGCAGGCGATCATCACCGGCACGATGGCCAGGCCGTCGAGGCCGTCGGTCATGTTCACGGCGTTGCCGGCGCCGACGATCACGAAGGCGCCGAACAGGACGTAGAACCAACCGAGGTTCAGGAGCGCGTCCTTGAAGACGGGAAAGGCGAGTTGGTTCTGGAGCGAGGCGGGCGAGAAGTACGAGATCGCGTAGCAGGCCGCGACCGCGATCAACGCCTCGAGCGAGAGGCGGAACTTGCCGGAGAACCCCTTGTGCGACTGCTTCGTCACCTTGAGGAAGTCGTCGTAGAAGCCGATCGCGCCGAAGCCCAGCGTCACCATCAGGGTGATCCAGACGTAGTGGCTGCGCGGGTTGGCCCACAGCAGGATCGCGACGATGGCGCCGGCCAGGATCATCAGCCCGCCCATGGTCGGCGTGCCGCGCTTGGTCAGCAGGTGGGTCTGCGGCCCGTCCTCGCGGATCGGCTGGCCCTTGCCCTGGCGCAGGCGCAGCAGGGAGATGATCCACGGCCCGAACCAGAACACGAACAGACCCGCCGTGAACAGCGCCCCGCCGGTGCGGAAGGTGATGTAGCGGAAGACGTTGAGGGCCGAGAGCATGCCGCTCAGGTCCGACAGGAGATACAGCATCGGGCCTCGGCCGCTTGGCTCAGACGGGAATGGCGGCAACGGGCCTTTGACGGTCCTCGGCCGCGGCGGACGATCGGATGCCGCTCACGGCGCGGCTGACAGGGCCGACGCATCGCGCCGCACCGGCGGGCTCGCGTAGCGGGCTTTCAGCGCCTCGACAATCCGGCCCATGCGGATGCTGTTCGAGCCCTTGACCATCACCGCGTCGCCCGGCCGCAGGGTTTTGGCGAGCGGATCGATCAAGTCGGCCGAGGTCTCGGCGGCGATGCCGCGGCGCGCGATCGGCAGGGTTTCGAACAGGTGACCCATCAGGGCGCCGGCGGTGAAGACGAGGTCGACCGCGTTCGCCTCGACGGTCTCGGCCAGGGCGCGGTGGTGCGCCTCGGCCGCGGGCCCGAGTTCCAGCATGTCGCCGAGGACGGCGATGCGGCGCCCGCGCGGGCCGGTCTCGATCGCGGACAGCGTCGCGAGGGCGGCACGGATCGAGGCCGGGTTGGCGTTATAGCTCTCGTCGACGAGGTAGGCCGCGCCGTCCTTCAGGTGCAGGGCGGTCCGCTCGCCGCGCCCGACCGGCGGCCGCAGGCCTGCGAGCGACAGGGCGGCCTGCGCGAGGTCGGCCCCGAGGCTGTGGATCACGGCCATGACGCCCAGGGAATTCAACGCCGTGTGGCGGCCCGCCGTGCCGAGCTGGTAGGTGACGGGCTGGCCCATCACCCGCGCGTCGACCACGGAGAGGTCGGGGCGCAGGACGATCCGCAGGGCGCGCACGTCGGCCTCGGGGTGCTCGCCGAAGCTGACGACGCGGCCGGCCTTCGAGGCGAGCGCGTGGACGCCCAGCCGCGCGAAGCTGGGATTGTCCCGGTTGATGATCGCGATGCCGCCCGCGGCGAGCCCGGAGAAGACCTCGCCCTTGGCGTCGGCGATCGCCGAGAGCGACGCGAAGTGCTCGATGTGCACCGGCTCGACGGTGGTGACGAGCGCCACGTCCGGGCGTACCTGCGCGGTCAGCGGCAGGATCTCGCGGGCGTGGTTCATGCCGATCTCGAACACCCCGAAGCGGGTGTCGGCCGGCATCCGCGCCAGCGTCAGCGGCACGCCCCAGTGGTTGTTGTAGGAGGCGGCCGAGGCGTGGGTCTCGCCTTGCGCCGCGAGCACGTGGCGCAGGGCCTCCTTGGTGCCGGTCTTGCCGACCGAGCCGGTGACGGCGGCGACCTGGGCCTTGGTGCGGGCGCGGGCTGCGCGGCCGAGGCGCGTCATCGCGTCGAGGACGGGGTCGGCACCGGTGCCCCGCACGGCCAGCACCGGGCCGAACCGCGAGAACTCCGCGGCGCGCTCGGCGGTGACGACGGCCGCGCCGGCGCCCGTCTCAAGGGCCGAACGGACGAAGTCGTGACCGTCCCGCGCCTCGCCGCGGATCGCGAAGAACAGGTCGCCGGGCTGGAGCGTGCGGGTGTCGATCGAGGCGCCGGTGATGGCACGACCTTCCCCGTGCAGCGTCCCACCGGTCGCGGCTTCGAGGGCGTCGGCGGTCCAGAGCGGCGCGTTCGGGCTCATGCGGCTTCCGATCGGACAGTTCGTGGACGCGCGTCCTCCCTCTCCCCCCTGCGGGAGAGGGTGGGCCTCGCGTCAGCGAGGATCGGGTGAGGGGAGCGCCGCATCCGGCATCGTCGCTCCCCTCTCCCGACCCGCTTCGCGGGCCACCCTCTCCCGCAGAGAGGGAAGGGAGATGCGCGGTGTTCGTCGTGAGTCACCCGTGGCGTGTTCATCTCGCAGCCTCGCCGATCGCCGTCCGCAGCACCGCGTGGTCCGAGAACGATAGCACCCGGTCGCCGACGATCTGGCCGGTTTCGTGGCCCTTGCCGGCCACGACCAGCACGTCGCCGGGCCGCAGGCCCCGGACGGCGGTGCGGATCGCATCGGTGCGGTCGCCGATCTCCGTCGCGCCCGGCACCTGCGCCAGGATCGCGGCGCGGATCGCCGCCGGGTCCTCGGTGCGGGGATTGTCGTCGGTGACGATCACCGCGTCGGCCAGCCGCGCCGCGATCCCGCCCATGAGCGGGCGCTTGCCGCGGTCGCGGTCGCCGCCGCAGCCGAAGACGAGCACGAGGCGGCCCGCGGCGAACGGGCGGAGCGCGATGAGCACGCCCTCCAGCGCCTCCGGCTTGTGCGCGTAATCGACGAGGCAGAGCGCGCCGTTGACCTCGCCGACCCGCTCCATGCGGCCCGGCACGCCGGTGAGGTGCTCCAGCGCCAGGAACACGCCGTCCGGGTCGGCGGCGCCGGCGGGCGTCGCCAGCGCGAGACCGGCGGCGACCAGCGCGTTCTCGACCTGAAACCCGCCCACGAGCGGCAGCCGAACCGCGCGCCCGCCGTGGGCGCCGCCGAGCCCGAGAACCTGCGCGAATCCCTCGGTCCTCGCATGCAGGAGGCGGATCTGCGTACCGGCCCGGCCGGTGGTGCGAACGTCGTGGCCGGCGGCCCGCGCGGCGGCGATCATCCGGTCGGCGCAGGCGCCGTCGGCGTTGATCACCGCCGGCGATCCGGCGGGCAGCAGCACCGTGAACAGGCGCAGCTTGGCCGCGAGGTAGGCCTCGACGGTGGGATGATAGTCGAGGTGGTCGCGCCCGAGATTGGTGAAGCCGGCGGCGCCCAGGTGGACCCCGTCGAGCCGGCGCTGCTCGATCCCGTGGGAGGAGGCCTCCATGGCAAGGTCCGTGACGCCGTCGATGGCGAGCTGCGCGAGGGTCTCGTGCAGGGTGACGGGATCGGGCGTCGTCAGGGAACCGTAGGCCGCGCCGCGCGCGGTGACGATGCCCACCGTGCCCAGGCTCGCCGCGTCGCGGCCGAGGCGGGACAGGATCTGGCGGACGAAGTCGGCGACCGAGCTCTTTCCCGCCGTGCCGGTGACGGCGACGAGGGTGTCGGGCTGACGTCCGGAGAGGCGGCTCGCGGCGAGCGCCAGGGCGCGGCGGGCATCCGCGACCCTGATCCACGGGCAGGCGAGCCCGGCCGGCGCCTCGCCCTCGCCGACGACGGCGACCGCTCCGGCCTGCGCCGCGCCCGCAGCGAACAGCTTGCCGTCGGCCTTCGTGCCGGGCACCGCGACGAAGACGCCGCCGGGCACCACGCGCCGGCTGTCGGCGGTCAGCCCGGCGACCGCGCGATCGGCGATCTCGGGGGCAGCGTCCGGGAACAGCGCGCCGAGAGCCGCCGCGCTCACGGGCCGCCGACCTGGTTGGCGTGGTAGGCGTTGAGCTTGACCATCAGCGGGAAGGGCTTGACCGGCGGCTCGAACTGCGGCGGCAGGCCGAGGATCGGTGCGACGCGCTCGATCACCTTGCCGGTCACGACGCCGGAGTTCCAGGCTGCGGTGGCGTAGGAACCGGACTCCGCCGCAACGGCTTGCGGTTCGTCCATGACGGTGACAAAGAGATATTTCGGCCGGTCCATGGGGGCTGCCGCCATGAAGGTCGTGAACAGGCGGTTCTTGTTGTAGCGGCCGCCGATCACCTTCTCGGCGGTGCCGGTCTTGCCGCCGACGAAGTAGTACGGGATCGCCGCCTTCTTGGCCGAGCCCTCGGTGGCGTTGAGGCGCATGATGAAGCGCATCGCCTCGCTGGTCTCCGGGCGCAGCACCTGGGTCGCCTTCGCGCGGGCCTCCTCGACGGTCGTCTTGAGGAAGGTCGGCGTCATCAGGAACCCGCCGTTGGCGATCGCCGCCACCGCCGCCGTCGCCTGGATCGGCGCGACCGCCAGCCCGTGGCCGAAGGCGATGGTGATGGTGTTGATCTCCGTCCAGTGGGCCGGGACGATGGGCATCGCTGATTCCGGCAACTCGGTCCGCATCCGGTCGAGGAGACCCATCTTGCGCAGGAACGCCTTGTGGCCGGGCACGCCGACGCCCAGCGCCATCTTGGCCGAGCCGATGTTGGAGGAGTGCGTGAACACCTCCGGCATCGTGATGATGCGGTTGGTGCCGTGATACTCGTGGATCTTCGAGCGACCCCAGTTCAACTGGCCGCCGCGGGTGTCGAAGGTCGAGTTGACGTTGTACTTGCCCGATTCCAGCGCCATGGCGAGCGTCATCGCCTTGAAGGTCGAGCCCATCTCGTAGACGCCGACGTTCATGCGGTTGATGCGGTCGTCCGACAGCGCGTCGACGGGGTTGTTCGGGTCGAAGTCCGGCATCGAGACCAGCGCGATCACCTCGCCGGTCTGCACGTCGAGGATCATCGAGGCGCCGGCCTTGGCCCTGAAGTGCTCGATGCCCTTGGCGAGCTCGTCGCGCACCGCGAACTGCGCGCGCAGGTCGATCGAGAGCTGGATCGGCGCGAGATCGGTCTGCTTGGCCACGAGCCCGAACTCGTTGAGCGCCTTGTTGCCCTGCGTGTCGATGTACTTCTCGATTCCCGCAATGCCGATGTTGTCGAGGTTCGTCACGCCGAGCACGTGCGCAGCCGAGACCCCGTTCGGGTAGACCCGCTTGTGATCGGGCAGGAAGCCGATGCCGGGGATGCCGAGCCGATGCACCTCGGCCTGCTGCTTCGGGGTCAACTCACGCTTGACCCAGACGAAGCCCTTCTTGGTCGAGAGCTTGGCACGCAGTTCCGTGGCGTTCAGCTCGGGCAGGACGGCGGTGAGAAGCTCGACCGCCTCGTCCTTGTCGTAGATGTTCTTCGGCTCGGCGAAGACCGAGACGGTGCGGATGTCGGTGGCCAGGATCTCGCCGTTGCGGTCGACGATGTCGGGGCGGATCGCGGTGGTAGCGGCCGCCGCCACCCGATGGTCCTGGCTCGGCGGCGCGCCGAAGATCGCGATCGACAGCAGCCGCACGCTGATCGCGCCGAACACGGCGAGGAAGGCGAGGCCGACCAGCGCCACGCGGGTGTAGGAGCGCTCGATGGCGAGGCGGAACATCGCCCGGAACAGGCGCAGCGTCGGGTGCACCCGCGGCTCGGCCGGCAGGGGCGCCGGCTCGACCGCGGGGACCGGGGACGCGGCCTCGGAGGCGGCGTCCGGTGCGTCTTGAGAGGCGTCTTGGGACACGGGGACTACCTCGACGTCGTCGGTGTGCGGGTCGTGACGGTGCGGGTGATCGACCCGGTGGTGCGCGGCTCCGAGCCCGGACCCTTCTCCTTCGGGGTCGCGGTGGCCGCGAGCAGGCGGCCGATCTCGTCGCCGCGCTCGGCCCGCGCGGGCAGGTCGGCCAGCCGCCCGAGGTGGCTCGTCCCGATCGGCTCGAGGGCGAGGTGCTTCTCGACCGCGGCCTGGAGCCGGTCGGGCCGGGTCAGGAGCTGCCACTCGGCGCGCAGCACCGCGATGGCCTGCCGCTCGGCGTGCAGGCCGCTCTTCAGCTTCGAGACCTGAGCGCCCTGGTAAAGCGTGTCGTACTTGATCGAGTAGGCGTAGATCGCCGAGGCAACGAGGCCGACGACGGCCAGGAGGTTGAGGAGGCGGATCACCGGCGTGCGCCTCCGCGGGGCACCTCTGGCAGGGCCGCGAGCGCCTGGATCGCGGCGAGCGGCTCGGGCGCGTCGGCGTCGGTGCGCTCGGCCGCGCGAAGCTTGGCCGAGCGCGCGCGCGGGTTGCGCGCGGTCTCGGCGTCGGAGGGCAGCACCGGCCCCTTGGTCACCGGCCGGAAGCTTCTCGGCGCCGCCTCCCCGGCGCCGGGCAGCGCGCTCGGCGCGTGGCGCGAGGCCTGGACCGCCCGGCCGCTGCGGGCGGAGAAGAACTGCTTGACGATGCGATCCTCCAGCGAGTGGAACGTGACCACCGCCAGCCGCCCGCCGGGCCGCAGGATCCGCTCGGCCGCGTGCAGCGCCCGGACCAGTTCGCCGAGTTCGTCGTTGACCGCGATGCGCAGGCCCTGGAACGTGCGCGTGGCGGGATGGATGCCGCTGCCGGGCTCCGAGCGGACGACGCCGGCCACGATCTCGGCCAGTTGCGCCGTCGTCTCGATGCGGCCGCGGCGGCGGGCCTCGATGAGGGCGCGAGCCACCGCCCGCGAGCGGCGCTCCTCGCCGTAGTGGAAGACGATGTCGGCCAGCACCGCCTCGTCGGCCTCGTTGACGAGGTCGGCGGCGCTCGGGCCGGTGCCGCCCATCCGCATGTCGAGGGGGCCGTCGTTGCGGAAGGAGAAGCCGCGCTCGGGCTGGTCGATCTGCATCGACGACACGCCGATATCGAGGACCACGCGGTCGGCCCGCGCTTCGCCCTGCCCGGCGAGGATCTCGTCGAGGGTGCCGAAGCAGCCGGACACCAGCATCAGGCGTCCGCCGGCCTCGGCGACGAGGGCGGCGCCGCCGCGGATGGCCGCGGGGTCGCGGTCGATGGCGACGACCCGCACGTCCGGATCGGCCGCGAGGATCGCGCGGGTGTAGCCGCCGGCGCCGAAGGTGCCATCGATCGTGAGTTGGGCTCCCGGGAGAGCGAGTGCGGCGACGACCTCGTCGAGCAGGACCGGGACGTGCGGAGCGGACGCCGCCGGCACCGGCCGCCTCATCGACGGGCCGCGCGCGGGCTTGAGCGGGGCGGCGAGACCGTCGCGGCGGCGTGGGGAACGGGTCGGCTCATGGCTGCCTGCGCTCGGCCGCGGCGGCGCGGCGCGGAAGGGTTGGGCGATCCCGGTCGTGCGACGGCCAATGGCCCGCATGCGGGCGAGTCCCGCGCCTAGTCGGGGCTCGCCCGTCGATCCGAAAATCGCCGTTGACGGGGTGATGCCGGGTACCATGAGCCTCTGACGGTCGTCAACGTGAGCGACAATCCGCACCGCGGACGCGCCGATCTGACCTCAGCAAGGTTAATCGAGCGTAAGTTTTTCGCCGCTTCGCGAGCCGATCCGAATGGGACATCGCCGTCGAGACCGGGCTCGCGACGGAAAACTCCCGAAGGTCCCTTCACATCTTCCGACGGCGGCGATGAATGCGTCGTGGTCGGTCGGTGCCGGTTGGCGCGCTGAGCACGGACCGCGACGGCGTGCGTGCGATGAAACTGTTCGGATGGGCGGATCAGCCGGCCTGTAAGCCGGGTTCTGTAGGGCCCGGACGCCGAAGCGTCCGGACGTGGCGGCCATTCCTCTGGGACGATCGTCGCCGACCGCCTCGAGCAACCAACCCGGGCGACTGGCCTGGAGAGCGGGCCTGCCCCTCCCCTCGCGAGGCGGGGCGCGCCGCCCCTATTCGGTCTTGCTCCCGGTGGGGTTTGCCGTGCCGTCCGCGTTGCCGCGTCCGCGGTGCGCTCTTACCGCACCCTTTCACCCTGACCCCGGCAAGGTCCGGGAACCCGGTCCGGGGCGGTCTGCTCTCTGTGGCACTGTCCCTGGGGTCGCCCCCGCCGGACGTTATCCGGCACCGTCTCTCCATGGAGCCCGGACTTTCCTCCCCGAGCCCCGAAGAACCCGGAGCGGCCGCCCGGCCGACTGATCCGGCGCGGATGTGGGCCGGATCGGGCGGCACGGTCAAGCGCGCTACCAGCTTCCGGTGTTCTCCATCGAGGCCCACGGCTCCTGCGCGGGCTTGGCGCCGCCCTTCTGCAGGATCTCGATCGAGATACCGTCCGGCGACTTCACGAACGCCATGTAGCCGTCGCGCGGCGGCCGGTTGATGGTCACGCCCTTGTCCTTCAGCTTGGCGCAGAAGGCATAGATATCATCGACTTGGTAGGCGAGATGGCCGAAGTTGCGGCCGCCCGAGTACGCCTCCGGATCCCAGTTGTGGGTCAGTTCGACCATCGGCGACTTCTCGGCTTCCGCCCGGGCGACGTCTCCGGGCGCTGCGAGGAACACCAAGGTGAAGCGGCCCTTCTCGTTGTCGATCCGGCGCACCTCCTTGAGGCCGAAGGTGTCGACGTAGAAGGCGAGCGCCCGGTCGAGGTCCGCCACCCGGACCATCGTGTGCAGATATTCCATTTCTGTTCTAACCTTCTGTTATTGATGAAGAATTTTCAGACTATGCCGGCTTTTGGCCAGAAATGCACAGCTGCCGCTTTCGAGGGCGATGGAGCGCAGCAGGGCTTGGATCGCTGCCGTAGCTAGCGCTTGGTACTCCGGCGAGTAGGCCGCGTAGATCTCCGTGATGGCGAACCCGCGCATCCGGTGACCGAGCTGGTCGGACAGCTCCTCGAACGGCAAACAGCGTCCGACCAGCGAGCCGGCCGGCCCGTCAGGGCTCGCGCTCTTCCTCGTGGCCCTTGGCCTTGCGGCAACTCCGCCGTCCACACCCGCAGCTGTCCATGCCGCGTCTCGGTGCCGGCGCTGTAGGTCGCTTCACCCGGAATGCCCCATGCCTTCCATCCGTGACCGCATCGCCTCGATGGCCTGCGCCTCGGAGGGCGTCGGGCCGGCTTGCATGACCGTGCCGCCGGAGGCGGGCATCGGCACCCCGGCCATCAACCGCGCCGCCGCCTGCGCCAGCCTGGCCTGCTGATCCCGCTCGACCCAGCCCGTGCTCATCACCCGCGTCGGCGGAGGCGCCCCAGCCGGCGTCATCCCAGGATAGGTCGTGGTCCGATCTTGCCGCGCCATCAGCTGCGTCGCAGCGCGCGGCGGCCCGTCCCGCTGCACGGCTCCGCGCCTCCTCCCGGCCCGGCGTCGCCACGAACGGCTTGGGACCCATCGTCGAACCTGCTGCCGGGCAGCCCCTGGCGCCTCCCGATGTAGTGCCGCCACCCTTCGCCATCGCCGCCCTCTCCGTTCCTCGTCCTGGTCCGTCCGCCTCAGCCGGCCAGCCCCAAGAACCACACGCCGAACACCAGCAGCGCCCCGCCACGGATCAACCCTATCCGGCGGCACCGCCCGCACCATGCGCGCCTGCCGCGAGTACGTCGTGCGCGTGCGCCGGAACGCCCCGTCCAGCGCCGCCGCCTCGCTCGGCACCACCGAGATCACCGACACCTCGCCGAACAGCGCAGACGCCCAGGCACCGGTCTTGGCCTCGGTGTTGCGCAGGAGCACCTTCACCGCGCAGGTGCCGAACTGGCCAGCAATCCCCTGCCCTCTCCTACGCCCGGTTGCCTCGGACCAAATCTGGCGAGGGCGCTAAAGCATTTCCAGGTCTACATAATTTCCATTGAAAATAGGGTGTGCAGGTATTCCATGACGTTTCGCGCGCTCCGCTGGTGCCGAGGCTGTCTGGCCTTCGGCGCGGCGCGGTCAACCACGCCCTGCCGTTGCGCAGCACCGGCGGCGGGGCCAGAACGGGCGATTATCCCATCCGGCGAGTGCCAGACTTATGCGAACCGAAACGCCGCCCATGATCCGCCTCGAAGCGTACCGGCCGAGCGACTTCCTGATCGACCGGGTCGACCTCGACGTGCGCCTCGATGCGCACGACACCCGCGTCGTGTCCCGGCTGGCGCTGCGCCCGAACCCGGCGGGCGTGCCCGGCGCGGTCCTTCACCTCGACGGCGACGACCTCGTGCTCGCGGGCCTCGACCTCGACGGGGCGGCGCTCGCGCCCGAGGCCTACGCGGCGGGGCCGGGCGGGCTGACCCTCCACCACCCGCCGCGGCAGCCCTTCGCCCTGCGCATCGAGACGCGGGCGGACCCCACCGCCAACACGCGGCTGATGGGCCTCTACCGCTCGAACGGCGTCTACTGCACGCAGTGCGAGGCGGACGGCTTCCGCCGGATCACCTACTTCCTGGACCGGCCCGACGTGATGGCGGTCTACACGACGCGCATCGAGGCGGATCGCGACGAGGCGCCGGTGCTCCTGGGCAACGGCAACCCGGTCGAGGCCGGCGCCATCCCCGGCACCGGCCGGCATTTTTCCGTGTGGCATGATCCGCACCCCAAGCCCGCCTACCTGTTCGCCCTCGTCGGCGGACATCTCGACCGCGTCGCAGCAAACTTCACGACGATGGAGGGCCGGTCGGTCGCGGTCGCCGTCCACGTCGAGCCCGGGAAGGGACCCCGCGCCGCCTACGCCCTCGACGCGGTCGTCCGCGCGATGGAATGGGACGAGGCGGCCTTCGGGCGCGCCTACGACCTCGACGTGTTCAACGTCGTGGCGGTGTCGGACTTCAACATGGGGGCGATGGAGAACAAGGGCCTCAACATCTTCAACGACAAGTACGTGCTGGCATCGCCTGAGACCGCGACCGATGCCGACTACGCCGCGATCGAGCGGATCATCGCGCACGAGTACTTCCACAACTGGTCGGGCAACCGCGTCACCTGCCGCGACTGGTTCCAACTCTGCCTCAAGGAGGGCCTGACGGTTTTTCGCGATCAGGAGTTCTCCTCCGACCTGCGCTCGCGCGCCGTCCACCGCATCGGCGAGGTGCGCGCCCTGCGCGCCCGGCAGTTTCCGGAGGATGCGGGACCGCTGCGTCATCCGGTGCGGCCGAGTGCCTACGCCGAGATCAACAACTTCTACACGGCCACCGTCTACGACAAGGGCGCCGAGATCGTGCGGATGCTGCGCAGCCTGATCGGGGCGGACGCCTTCCGCGCCGGCATGGACCGGTATTTTTCCGACAACGACGGCACGGCCGCAACCGTGGAGGACTTCCTCGCCGCGTTCTCCGCCGAGACCGGGCGCGACCTCTCGGCCTTCGCGCGCTGGTACGATCGGCCGGGCACGCCGCGGCTCGCGGTCTCGGCGGCCTACGACGCGGCGGCCCGGCGCTGCACCTTGCACGTCCGACAGAGCCTGGAGGCCGCGGGGCCGCCGCTGGTCATCCCAGTCGCGCTCGGCCTCGTCGGTGCGTCCGGCCCCCTTCGTGACGCGGCCTGCGCATCCGTTGCCGATGAGCTCTTCGTCCTCGACACGGAATCCGCGGAGATCGTCTTCGAGGCCGTCGCGGAGGCGCCGGTGCCCTCGGTTCTGCGCGGCTTCTCGGCGCCGGTGCGGCTCGACCTCGACCTCGGCGAGGCCGAGCACCTGATCCTGCTGCGTCACGACACCGATCCGTTCAACCGCTGGCAGGCTGCCCAGAGCATCGCCACGGGGCTGATGCTGAAGCCCTCCGCGGACCCGGGCGCGGCGGACGCCTTCGGCGATGCGCTCGATGCCTTCCTCGACGCCGAGGCGCTGGCCGATCCGGCGTTCGCCGCCCTGATGCTGACCCTGCCGAGCGAGGGCGAACTCGCCGACACGGTCGCCGCCGATCTCGATCCCGATCACATCCACGCCGCCCGGCGCTCCCTCCGCGCCGTTCTCGGCCGGCGGCTGCGCGGCCGGCTCGACGCCGTCGCATCGGCGCTGCGCCCGCGGCTCGCAGGAGCCTACAGCCCGGACGCGGCCTCGGCGGGGTGCCGTTCGCTCGCCAACGCCGCCCTCGACCTGATCGCCGCGGCCGACCCGGAAGCCGGAGTTGCCCAGGCGGGCGCCCAGCTTCGCGCAGCGACCAACATGACCGACCGCCTCGCGGCCCTGGGCGTGATCGCGCAGATCCCCGGGGAGGCCCGGGAAGCCGCGCTCGCGGCCTTCGGCGCGGCCTACGCGGACGAGCCGCTGGTCCTCGACAAGTGGTTTGCAATCCAGGCGACCATCGCCGAGGCGGGCACGCTGGCGCGGATTGCGGATCTCGCCCAGCATCCCGCCTTCGCGATGGGCAACCCGAATCGGGTCCGGGCGCTCATCGGTAGCTTCGCATTCGGCAACCCGACCCAGTTCGCGCGCACCGACGGCGCGGGCTTTACCCTGGTCGCCGACGCGGTCGAGGCCCTGGACCGCACCAACCCGCAGCTCGCCGCGCGGCTGCTGACCGCCTTCGCGCCCTGGAGGAAGTGGGAAATTTCGAGGGTCGAGAAGGCGGGCGGAATCCTCAACCGGATCAAGGCGATCCCGGGCCTCTCGCGGGATGTCGCCGACATCGCCGGGCGAACGTCGGAGGCTGCTTAACCATCTCTGAATACAAGCGATTCCCGATAAATCCCTGGCTGTCATCGATCGCCAGGAGTCAAGGCCTCGCACAAAAAACCCGTGGACAAATCGTCCGGGAAGATGGTGATATGTATTCAGATCCGGCGGCGGCTTCGTCCGCGGACCGGGTTCTTCCCATGTGACGAGGTCGACCATGCCGGAGGCGGATTCCGCTTCCTTCTCCGCGCGTGCGGACACGATTCTCGGCATCCGCTGGCCGGCGCGCAGCCCGGCTGCGCGGTTCGTCCAGGCCGAGGCGTGGCTGCGCTACGCGGTGCCGGCGCTCCTGGCGATCTTCCTCGCCTGTCTCGCAGGGCTGACGACCCTCCACCTCCAGAGCCAGCGCGAGGACCTGCTCGCCGCGGCGACCGCCGAGATGGAGGGCTTTGCCCGGATCACGGCGTCGGCGCTCTCCGGTCGCGTCGGCAGCGATGCCGCCGCACAGGCAAGCCTCGACGACCTGTTCCCGGCCGGGACCCTGCCGGCGGGACGCCGGGTGCTGCTGGTCTCGCGCAGCGAGCGGATTCTCGCTGCCCGGCCGCCGCTGCCGACCGGCGTCGAGGCCTTGCAGCAGATCCTGGGCGAGGCCGAGGCCCTCTCCACGCTCGGCGAGCGCGCCGGCGTCATGCGATTGACCGTCGCCGAGGGCGGGACCGTGCTCGCGACGATGCATCGGCTTTCCGCGGCGCAGGGGCAGGTCGCGGTGCTGCAATCGATCGAGGCGCTGACCGCGGGCTGGACCGGGCGGGCCCACCATCATGTCGTGCTGATCGCCGCCGCCGCCCTGGTCATCATCGGCGTCGGCCTCGCCTACGGGCTCCAGAGCCGTCGGGCGAAGGCGGTGGACAAGGTCTGCGAGCAGATCCGCCAGCGCCTCGACACGGCGCTCGGTCGCGGCGCATGCGGATTGTGGGACTGGGACATCCCGCGCGGTCGGATCTACTGGTCGGATTCGATGTACGCGCTACTGGGCTACCGGCGCGAGCACGAGTTCCTGTCCTTCGGCGACGTCAATGCGCTGGTGCATCCCGACGACGGCGACCTCTACAGCCTCGCCCGGGGACTGGCCGCCAGCCAAACCACGGTCGACCACGCCTTCCGGATGCGCGGGGTCGACGGCGCCTACATCTGGCTCCGCACTCGGGCCGAGGTGGTGCCGGACGTGGCCGACGGCGGCCGCCACCTCGTCGGCATCGCCGTCGACGTCACCGAGCAGCAGCACCTCGCCGAGGCGAGCGCGGCCAACGATGTGCGCCTGCGCGACGCGGTCGAGGCGATCTCCGAGGCCTTCGTGATCTGGGACACCAGCAACCGGCTCGTGCTGTGCAACTCCAAGTTCCGTCACCTCCACGCGCTGAGTCCCGAGGACGCCCAGGTCGGCCGGCGCTACGACGCGGTGATGGGGCGCGGCGTCCTCCCGCAGATCCGCCGTGAATCGCCCGAGGTCGATGCGGCGAGCGCGACGGCGCGCACCTTCGAGGCCGAACTGACCGACGGTCGCTGGCTCCAGATCAGCGAGCGTCGCACCAAGGACGGCGGCTACGTCTCGGTCGGCACCGACATCACGAACCTGAAGCGCCACCAGGAGCAGCTCGTGGCCTCCGAACGCGAACTCATCGAGACGGTCAAGGACCTCAAGCGCTCCCGCCGCACCCTCGAACTGCAGACGCAGCAACTGGCCGACCTCGCCGAGCGCTACCTCGACCAGAAGGCGGCGGCCGAGACCGCCAACCGGGCCAAGTCGGAGTTCCTGGCCAACATGAGCCACGAGCTGCGCACGCCGCTCAACGCGATCATCGGATTCGCCGACCTGATGGCGAGCGAGGTCTACGGGGCGCTGGGCTCACCGCGCTACGTCGAGTATTGCGGCGATATCCGCGAGAGCGGCGACTACCTGCTCTCGGTCATCGACGATATCCTCAGCATGTCGCGCATCGAGGCGCACCGGGTCCGGCTCGTGCGTCGCGAGATCGGGGTCGAGGCCGCCGTCGCCGGCGCCCTCAAGTGCGTGGCGAGCGCAGCACGGGAGAAGAACCTCCACGTCTCCGTCGACCTGACGCCGGGCCTGAGCGTGCTCGCCGACGAGCGTGCGCTTCATCAGATCCTCGTCAACCTGATGCAGAATGCCGTGAAGTTCACGCCGGCCGATGGGCGCATCGTCGTTCGCGCCCGTCCGGCGGGGGACCGGGCCCATCTGTTCATCGAGGATACCGGCATCGGCATCCCGAAGGCGGCCCTGCCGTGCCTCGGCGAACCCTTCGCCCAGGTCGAGACCAACCTGACGCGCAGCCACAAGGGCTCTGGCCTTGGTCTGGCCATCGCCCGGTCCATGGCGGAACTGCATGGCGGCAGCCTGAGGATTCGCTCCGAGGTGAACATCGGGACTATCGTCCTCGTACGCCTCCCGTCGCCGACCGGCGAGCGCGTCGCCACGGCGGCCGGCGAGGAGGCCGCCGAGCGGACCGTCGCCGCGCTGCGGGAGGCCACCGGCGCGAATCGATGCGTGCTTCAGCCCGCGAGCGCCTGACGCTCCGCCGCCGCCGACTGATGGCGGCGGTCGAACGAGCGTTTCGGCATCTATTAAGTCGGCATGTGCCTTCCGGCGCTCAGCCGTCGAGGCGGAACCGCGCCACCTCCCGCAGCAGCGCGACGAGCGCGCGCGCGCCGTGGTCGAGGGCGGCCTCGCCCTTCTCCGCCGTCCCGAGCCGCGCATCGCCGACCGCGCCCGAGGGGTGGAGATCGCCAGCCTTCCAGGCGAAGGCCGCCGGCCGTCCAGCCCGCAGATGCGCGTACTCGCGGGCCATGGCGAGGGTGCGCGGCGGGAAATCGGCGATCGCGCCCGTGCGCACGAGGTCGGGCCGGAGCGCCAACATCAGGGCCGTCTCGATCCCGCCCGCGTGGATGCCGTGGACGATCTCGTCGGCAGGAAACAGCCCATCGGGATAGCCGAAGCGGCTCCAGGCCGTGGTGACCGCCACCATGCCGTATCGCGCCCGCATCGCGCCCGCGACGAGGTCGATCAGCCCGCTGTTGCCGCCGTGCGCGGTGACGATCACGAGCTTGCCGCAGCCCGCGCGATGGACTCCGGCGCCGATCTCGGTCCAGGCCCGCAGGGCGGTCTCGGCGGTCAGCGAGAGGGTGCCGGGGAAGGCGTCGTGCTCGTCGGACTTCCCGATGGCCTGGACCGGCAGGACCAGCACGTCGAGATCGTCCGGCACGAGGGCGCAGGCGCGGGCGAGGTAGCCCTCCATGATGACCGTGTCGGTGGAGAGCGGCAGGTGCGGCCCATGCTGCTCGATCGCGGCTACCGGCAGAACCGCGATCGCCGCACCCATGGAGCGGTTCGCGACCTCCTGCGCGGTCAGGTCGGACCAGAGCCGTGCCGCCATCGTCTTCGCACGTGCTCCGGCTTAACCGCGTCGTGGCCCAAGCTATTCGATAACGCGCGATCGCGTCGAGGCGTACGGCAGGTCCCGTCGATCCGCGCACCGGCTGCGGACGATCGGACCGTCAGGCGAACAGGGCGTCGATGTCGTCCTGGGCCGTCGCCGGGCCGCCGGGCTGCGGGCCGTTGAGGAGGAGGCGCTCGGCGCGCTCGCGCCGCTCGGCCTCGGCCGGATCGTGGCCTGCGGCGTCCCGCGCCTTCACGGCGCTGGCAAAGCGCGCGAGCCGCAATTCGAACTGGCGCAACGCCTCGACCACCTTGCCGATGCGCTGGCCGGTGATGTCCTGGAAGGCGCAGGCCTCGAAGATGGTGCCGATGGACGCCTCGACGGCGTCGCGGTAGCCGGGCCCGTCCGGAAGCGCCAGCATCGATTCGGCGACTTCCATGATGGTGTTCGTGGCGCCGGCCGTGGCCGAGAGCACGTTACCCAGCTCCTCATGTGCCATCGGGATGCGGTCGTGGGTCAGCTCGTTGGCCCGTAACGCCGCGATCTCGCCCCGCACGTGGCTGATGTAGTCGGCGATCTCGACCAGTTCGGCGACCATCGTCGCCGAACTCGCCCCACCGGGGGGCTTTCGCAGCGATCCCATCGGCGACATGTCCTCGCTCACGCCCGCCGGACTCGACGGGGCCACCGGCCTGATCCTGGTCCCGGCGCCTCAGGCGCCGCAGACCGCCTCGATCTTGCTCTTGAGCGTCGCGGCGTTGAACGGCTTGACGATGTAGTTGTTCACGCCGGCCTTCTTGGCGGCGATGACGTTCTCGGTCTTCGATTCCGCGGTGACCATGATGAACGGCGTGGTGCGCAGGCCCTCGTCGGCCCGGACGTGTCGGAGCAGCTCGTAGCCGGTCATCGGCTCCATGTTCCAGTCGGAGATGACCAGCCCGTACTTGCGACCCTTGAGGCGGGCCAGGGCGGCGGTCCCGTCGGATGCATCATCGACCTCATCGAAGCCGAGCTGCTTCAACAGGTTGCGGATGATGCGGACCATCGTCTGATAGTCGTCGACCACCAGGATCGGCATGCTGAGATCGAGGGCCATGGACAATCTGCTCCGTGTCGCCGAAGCGCCGGCATGGCGGCCGCCTCCGGTACGCAATCGCTTCGAGGCGCCATTCCGATGCGGCGTCTCTCGGCATCAAACTACGCCCCATCGGATTGCGAACCGGTTAACCGCCAGCCCTTGCCCGGCGCGTTCCGCCGCTTCCGGCAATGCAGCAATCACCCCCGGTCCGAACCGACGGAGCGGGAAGCGGTGGCTCGACCGATCCGGGATCGCCGACTGGCCTGCCCCCTGAGAGGTGGTCCTGCGTGCGGTATGGGTTGTGGCCCTGTGAGGCTGTTGGCATGCGGGGGAAGAAGCATACGGCTGACGCGATCGGTGCCGAGCTGCGCCAAGGCGACGGTCTGGCCTGGCAGGGACGCAAGGTTGCCGTGTCAGCCTTCGCGGCGTGCCGGCTTCCATCCGCGCGAACACCGGACCGGCGTTCCTTGCCAGGGCCGTTCCGGACTGGATCGCAGCGGTCGGTTCGAAGACCGCCGAGCCGGGCAGCCCGTGGGAGGACGGCTGCTGCGCGAGCGTCAACGCGGAAGCCCGTGACGCGCGGCAACGGCGCGGTGTTCTGCATGCTCAAGGAGGCACGTGTCGTGATCGAACACGGGCGCAGGCACGACATCCGCATCCGTGCCCACGCGTTGATCGGTGACCGCCGATCGGTGACCACCCGCACGCGTCGGCGGCCATCGTCTGGCCAGCCGGACCCGCCGGATCGTCACCCACGGGTCAGCCAGCCATCGTCACACGATGCACCAACTTCGAACCCGGACCACCGAGTGGGAGCAGGCCAATCGAGCACCGAGGCGGCAAGCTTGACCGCGTCGAGCGGGCCCCTGCGAAGCGGGCAGGATTGAAGCGACGTCCGACAGGGACGGAAAAACCGCCGGCACGGGCGTCCGTGCGGCGGTTCCTCACCGGATTGCCCGAGGGCATCCGTCTCGCAGGCGGCTCAGGCGGCGACGGCTTCCGGAGCCGCGCTCTCGCCGAGCTTCTTCTGAATCTCACGCTTGAGGAGCTTGGCGGTCTGCGACAGCTCGATCTCGCGGGCCTTCACGAGGAAGGCGTCGAGGCCGCCGCGGTGCTCCACCGAGCGCAGGGCATGCGCGGTCACCCGCATGCGGACCCGCCGGTTGAGCGCATCGGAGGTCAGCGTGACGTTGCAGAGGTTCGGCAGGAACCGGCACTTCGTCTTGTGGTTCGAGTGGCTCACGAGGTGGCCGACCTGAACGGCCTTGCCGGTGAGTTCGCAGCGGCGTGCCATGATCTGAATCCTGTCTCGTTCGTGGGCGATCCGAAACCCGCGCCCTCCGGCGACTTCGCCGGACCGGAGCGCGCGACCTTCCCCCGAGCGTGAAACCCGGTCCTACGCAGTCGTGTCGGAGGCGCGGGCTATAGGCGAGGCGGACAGGCATCGTCAAGGCGGGACGCCCGCGGATACCAAGTCTTCGCCTCAAATCGCCCATGCTTTCATCCTGCCTGCTTCCCGGCGCCGGTCCTGCACGGATGCTCGGGTGCGACCGCACCGTTCTTTCCGCGGCGCCATGGGGCTTGAACGGAGAGGGCTTGGACGGACGGTCCTGCGAGCCCGCAGGCATCCGATCAGCATAGGCCTGGATCGGCGCCGGAACCGTATGTTCGACGCTCGCGGAGATCCGGTTTTCGGTCCATCATAGCCTGCCGCATCACCTTCGGCGCGTCGGCTCCCGTGCGTAGGTCGGGATCGCGCGGGGTCCTAAAATCGCGTCTCGAGGACAGCGCAGGATGCGCACGATCCTTGAGCTTGAGGTGGTCGGACAGGCTGCACGGGAAGGGCCGGCGTTGATCTTCATCCATTCCAGCTTCCGAACCGCGAGCACCTACCTGTGGTCGTGCCTGCGGGCGAATCCAGGCGCGACGGCCTACTACGAGGTCTTCCACGAAGCTCTCGACGCTCTCTCACCGGAAGCGATCTCCGCCTCGACCACGAAATCCTGGTATTCGAAGCATCCGGACGGAGCACCCTACTTCCTGGAGTACCTGCCCCTCCTCGACGGCGATCATCGCGTCGCCGGGTTCGACCCGTCGTTCAGCTACGAGCGGTTCATCCCGGTGAACGGCCCGAGCGGCGCCGTGTCCGACGGCGAGGCGCAGTATGTTCGCGGATTGATCGCGCATACGGAGGCTCGCGGCCGGATTCCGGTGCTGACGGACACCCGCAGCATCGGGCGCGTCGCCGGCCTGAAGGCTGCCGCTCCCGGCCTGCACGTGCTGCTCTACCGCAACCTGTTCCAGCAGTGGTGCTCGTACACGGAGCAGGCGAACCGGGTCGGCCGCTACTTCCTGGATCGGACGGTGCACATCACGCATCTGGCCCGGCACGACCCGATCCTTCGCGACATCGCGGCGCTGTTCCCGGTCGCGGCCGCGTCGGAGCAGGACCTCAACACGTTCTATCGGTTCGTCTTCCTGCACCTGTACTGCTACGCCCACGCCGCATCGGCGGCCGACCTCGTGCTCGACATCAATCGCGTCGCGGTCGATGCGGGGTATCGGAGCGAGATCGAGCACACCTTCGCCGGTCAAGGCCTGCACGTCGATCTCTCGCAGGCACGGCAGTCGATGGCGTTCTCGCTGCTCGATCTCTCGTCAGCCACGGAGGTGCGCGAGATCCTGACCATCACGGGCCATATCGTCATCGACTCTGCCCCGTCAGAATCAGGCCGGCGCTTCGCGACCCAGGTCTTGGATGATCTGCTCGTGGAGCATGAGCGGTATGAGTTCCATGCCAAGGCCATGCGTGTGGCGCTGGGCCAAGCGGTCGGTGCGAGCGAGACCGCCCGCGCGGAGGCCAGTGCGATCCGCG
>NZ_CAXTBY010000051.1:0-25454 GCF_964242245.1 uncultured Methylobacterium sp.
TCACCGAACTCCTGAAGCAGCCGCAATTCTCGCCGCTGAAGATGGAGGAGCAGGTTGCGGTGATCTATGCCGGCGTCAACGGCTACCTCGACAAGATGCCGGTGGCCAAGGTCCGCCCGTTCGAGGAGGCGCTACTCTCGACCCTGCGCTCCAAGCACACCGACCTCCTCGGCGCCATCCGCGACTCGAAGGACCTGTCGGACGACAGCGCCGCCAAGCTCAAGGGCGTGGTCGAGGGCGTCGTCAAGTCGCTCGCCGCCTGATCGGCAGCCATCCTCGGGCGCCCGATGGGGCGCCCGGTCGCGAACAGGCCATGAGAGACCGGACCACCCGATGGCGAGTTTGAAGGATCTGCGCAACCGCATCACCTCGGTGAAGGCGACGCAGAAAATCACCAAGGCGATGCAGATGGTCGCCGCCGCCAAGCTGCGGCGCGCCCAGACGGCCGCCGAGAGCGGCCGGCCCTACGCCGAGAAGATGGCTTCCGTGCTCGGCAACCTTGCCGGAAATCTCGTCGGCGGCGTCGGCGCCCCGAAGCTGCTGGCGGGTACCGGCTCCGACCAGACCCACCTGCTGATCGTCTGCACCGGGGACCGCGGCCTGTGCGGCGCCTTCAACTCGTCGATTGCGCGGCTGGCCCGCAACCATGCCGACCGGCTCAAGGCCGAGGGCAAGACCGTGACGATGATGACGGTCGGCAAGAAGGGCTTCGACGTCCTGCGCCGCCAGTTCCGCGAGCAGATCGTCGCGTCTCGGGACATCCGCGGCAACCGCCCGGTGGATTACGCCTTCGCCTCCGAGATCGCCGAGACGATCCTGGCCCGCTACGACGCCGGTGAGTTCGATGTGGCAACTTTGTTCTTCTCCGAGTTCCGCACGGTGATCTCGCAAGTTCCGACCGCGCAGCGGCTGATCCCGGCCGAGCTCCCCGAGGGCGCCGAGAGCACCACCGGCGCACCGGCCGATTCCGCCCTGGAGTTCGAGCCGAGCGAGGAGGCGATCCTCGAAACGCTGCTGCCGCGCAACCTCACGGTCCAGGTCTACCGCGCGCTCCTGGAGAACGCCGCCTCCGAGCAGGGCGCGCGCATGAGCGCGATGGATTCGGCGACCCGCAATGCGGGCGAGATGATCAAGAAGCAGACGCTGATCTACAACCGCACGCGTCAGGCGATGATCACCAAGGAACTGATCGAGATCATCTCGGGCGCCGAAGCCCTCTAGGCGCCCCAAGGCGCTCCGACCGCACAGCTTTCAAGGGCACGTACATCATGGCAAACACCGCTTCTCCCGGCGCCGGCTCCAACAAGGTCGGCAAGATCACCCAGGTCATCGGCCCCGTGGTCGACGTGCAGTTCGACGGCCACCTGCCGGAGATCCTGAACGCGCTGGAGACCAAGAACAACGGCGCCCGCCTCGTCCTCGAAGTCGCGGCCCAGCTCGGCGAGAGCACCGTGCGCTGCATCGCCATGGACACCTCGGAAGGCCTGACCCGCGGTCAGGAATGCGCCGACACCGGTGCGCCGATCCGCGTGCCCGTCGGCCACAACACGCTCGGCCGCATCATGAACGTCATCGGCGAGCCGATCGACGAGGCCGGCCCGATCCGGTCGGACACCCTGCGCGCCATCCACCAGTCGGCCCCTCCCTACACCGACCAGTCGACCGAGTCGCAGATCCTGGTGACCGGCATCAAGGTCGTCGACCTGCTCGCCCCCTACGCCAAGGGCGGCAAGATCGGCCTGTTCGGCGGCGCCGGCGTCGGCAAGACCGTGCTGATCATGGAGCTGATCAACAACATCGCCAAGGTGCACTCGGGCTACTCGGTCTTCGCCGGCGTCGGCGAGCGCACCCGCGAGGGCAACGACCTCTACCACGAGATGATCGAGTCCAAGGTCAACATGGACCCGAAGGAGCATGGCGGCTCGGCCGAGGGCTCGAAGTGCGCGCTGGTCTACGGGCAGATGAACGAGTCGCCCGGCGCCCGTTCACGGGTCGCGCTCACCGGCCTGACCATCGCCGAGGATTTTCGCGACCAGGGCCAGGACGTGCTGTTCTTCGTGGACAACATCTTCCGCTTCACCCAGGCCGGCTCCGAGGTCTCGGCGCTGCTCGGCCGCATCCCGAGCGCCGTGGGCTACCAGCCGACGCTCGCCACCGACATGGGCGCGCTCCAGGAGCGCATCACCACCACCAACAAGGGCTCGATCACCTCGGTGCAGGCGATCTACGTGCCGGCCGACGACCTGACCGACCCGGCGCCCGCCACCTCCTTCGCCCACTTGGACGCGACCACGACGCTCTCGCGCTCGATCGCCGAGAAGGGCATCTACCCGGCGGTCGACCCGCTGGATTCCACCTCGCGCATGCTCTCGCCGGCGATCCTCGGCGAGGAGCACTACGACGTGGCGCGTCGCGTCCAGCAGACGCTCCAGCGCTACAAGTCGCTCCAGGACATCATCGCCATCCTCGGGATGGACGAACTCTCGGAGGAGGACAAGCTGACGGTGGCGCGCGCCCGCAAGATCGAGCGCTTCTTCTCGCAGCCCTTCTCGGTGGCCGAGATCTTCACCGGCTCTCCGGGCATCCAGGTTCCGCTGGAGGACACGATCAAGGGCTTCAAGGGCCTCGTCGAGGGCAAGTACGACGACCTGCCGGAGGCCGCCTTCTACATGGTCGGCACGATCGAGGACGCTCAGGCGAAGGCCAAGAAGCTGAAGGCGGCCTGAGGCGCACGATCGGAGCCCCGGCCCACCGGCTGGGGCTCCGCCGAGGACAGCACGCGCGGGATTGCGACATGGCCACCTTCCAGTTCGATTTCGTCGGCCCCGAGCGGACGCTGTATTCCGGCCAGGTTGAGGCAGTGCAGCTTCCCGGCACCGAGGGCGAGATGACGGTGCTCGCCGGCCACGCGCCGGTGCTGACCTCCCTGCGCGTCGGCGTCATCGTCGTCACCGAGCGCGCCAACAGCGGCAAGCGCATCTACGTCCGCGGGGGCTTTGCCGACATCGGCCCGACCGGCGTGACGGTGCTCGCCGAGCGCGCCGCGCCGATCGAGGAACTGACCCCGGATTCACTCGACAAGGACATCGAGGCGGTGGAGTTGCAGCGGGACGCCACAGAGGACATGCAGAAGCGGGAGGAGCTGAACGGCCAGATCGTCCAGCTTCAGGAGACCAAGGCTCAGCTCAAGCTCTGAGCCTTCGCGGACACAGCCTGCGTAAACGTCGGGAAGGGTCGTTCAGGGGTTGTCCCTGCGTTCGTCCACCGCCTCGGACGCGAGCACCTGCGCGATCAGCGCCTCGGCCACCTCGGGATCGGTCGGGCATCCGTCCGCCAGCCACAACCGCCGCGCCGCCGCCAGCGCCCTGCCGATCCGGGGACCCGGCGGAACACCGCGGGCGACGAGATCGGCTCCGGAGACCGGCAGGACCGGCGCGGCGCCCTGCTCCAGGGCCTTCCAGGCCATGATCCCTGCCGGCGTCACCCGCGGCCGCGGCTCCCCCGTGATCGCGGACAGCGCTCCACCGATCGCCGCCGTGCCGTGCTCGGCGACGAGCGCCCGCATCGCGTCGGCCGCGACATGCTCGCGCGTCCTCAGCGCGACGAGCGCCCGGGCGTAACCGTCGAGGGCGGCGTGCTCGGCCTTCGACAGGCGGAGATTCTCGCGCAGGCGCTCGGCATCCTCCCGGGTCGCGACCGCCAGCGCCGCGAGCCGGGCGATCGCCGGGGCGCCCGCGTCGATCGCCCGCGACAAGCGGCCGACCTCGCCGACGCCGCCGATAATGCGGGCGAGCAGTCCCGTCGCGCTCAAGGTTTCGACCGCGCCGTGCGCCCCGGGCGCCGTCAGCAGCTTCAGGAACTCCGAGCGCACGCGCTCGCGCGACAGGGTCGCGATCGCGCCGCGCGCGGCGACGCAGGCGGCGAGCGCGGCGCGATCGGGGGGGCCGTCCCCGAACCGGGCATGGAAGCGGAAGAAGCGCAGGATGCGCAGGGCGTCCTCGCGGATGCGGGTCGCGGCATCGCCGATGAAGCGCACGCGGCCGGCGGCGAGGTCGTCGGCCCCGCCCGTCGTGTCGTGCAGGCGCCCGTCGGCGGCCAGCGCGAGGGCGTTGACGGTGAAGTCCCGCCGCTCGGCGTCCTTCGCGAAATCGCGGCCGAAGCGGACGACCGCGTGGCGTCCGTCGGTCTCCACATCCTCGCGCAGGGTCGTGACCTCGACCGGCTCGCCGGCGGCGATCAGCGTGATCGTGCCGTGATCGATCCCGGTGGGGATCGCCTTGAGGCCCGCTTCACGCCCCCGCGCGATCACGGCGTCGGGCAGGAGCGTGGTGGCGAGGTCGATGTCGGCAGCGTCGAGGCCGAGCAGGGCGTCGCGCACGCAGCCGCCGACGAGGCGGGTCTCCTCGCCCGCGCGGTCGAGGGCTGCGAGCGCCGCCCGGACGCTGGGCCGGGCGAGGAGGCGAGCGGGACCGCCCGGGTCGAGGGCCGGCATCAGCGGAACGTGCCCGGCACGAGTCGCCCGTTCTCCATGTGGGTCGGCACGAAGCCGGCCGCGTGGCGCTCCGAGAACAGTCCGGTGAGGACCAGGGAGGCGATCACCACGGTCAGGCCCGCCAGGACCAGCCGGAAGGCCTGCGCATCCCAGTGCGCCCGCTGGAGCGGGTTGCGGCCGACGAGGACGAGGTAGGCGAAGAACAGCCCGAAGGGCAGCAGGAAGAACGCGAACTCTTCCACGAAGCGACGCAGCATGGGACCCGTTCGATGGAGGCGGAGGCCGCCTTCTCCTAAGATAGGGGCTCGCAGCCGGCATAGGCAGCAGCATCCCGGGATTCCGGTGCGGCGGATAGGAGCCGGTCGCGCAGGTTGTGCAGGATGCCCGCGGTCACGCCCCAGATCAGCCTGTCGCCGTAGGGCACGGCGTAGAACCGGCGTGCGCGGCCCTGCCATTCCCGCGAGCGTAGGTGGTAGCGCGCCGGGTCCATCAGGACGGTCAGCGGCACCTCGAAGATCGCGTCGACCTCCGCGGGGCTCGGCGCGAGCACGGCCTCCGAGTCGATCAGCCCGATCACCGGCACCACCAGGAAGCCGGTGGCCGAGAGGTAGGGATCGAGGTAGCCGAGCATTCGCACGCACTCGGGGTCGAGCCCGATCTCCTCCTCCGCCTCGCGCAGCGCGGCGGCGAGCGGGGTGACGTCGTGCGGCTCGATCTTGCCGCCGGGGAGCGCCACCTGTCCGGAATGGTCGCGCAGGTGGCCTGCGCGCTGCGTCAGCACCACGAACAGGCCGTTGCTCCGCGCCACCACCGGGACCAGCACGGCGGCCCGGCGATGGGGCGGGGGCGGGATCGCGGCCCTGCCGTCCGGCTCGAAGCTGTGGTCGCCGCGCGGGTTCGAGGTCGGGTCGTCGGGACCCGGCGGCTCGCGCGAGAGTCCGGCGGCGGCCCGGGCGAGGAAGTCGGCGAGCGCGCCGTCCGGCGTCTCGGACGCGTGCGGAATCACGCGGCCTCGGCCGGCGCGATGGGATGGAACAGGCCGCCGGCCGCGATCCCGAGCCAGGACGCGCCGTCGATCTCCCGCTCCTCGCCCAGGGCGACGAGGTCGTAGGCGAGCGCCCGCGTCACCAGCGCCCACAGGCCGCGCCGGACGTGGAGGTAGGGCTTCAAGGCTCCGGCCTCGCCCTGCGCGAAGCGCAGGGGGTGCTCGGCGTCCACCGGCACGAGGTCGTCGACGTTGGTGCGGAAGCTGATGCGCCGGCCATTCCCGTCCCCGTCCACGGCCATCTCGACGGCGAGGAAGGCGGCGTCCTCGACGGTGATGCCGAGCTTCTCCACGGGCGTCACCAGCACGATCCGCCCGTCGGGCTCGCGCCGCAGGATCGAGGCGAACAGCTTCACGAGCTTCGGGCGCCGGATCGGGGTGCCGTCGTGGAACCACGTCCCGTCGGCGGCGATCCGCATGTCGATCGCGCCGCAATCGGGCGGGTCCCATCGCTCGACCGGCGGCAGCCCGCGCTTGGGCAGGTGGCTGAGCGCCGCACCGAGGCGGCGCAGGGTCGGGTCGGTCTCGGAGGGCTCCGCGCTCATGCCACCCTCAGATAGCGTCCGTGCCGGCGGCGGGAACCGGGCCGCCCGCGGGGCGCCGACGCAGGATCTTCCAGACTCCGGTGGCGATGCCGACGATGCGGGCGTCGTGGCGGACCGCGCAACGCAGGAACACGAGCGAGCCCGTGCGCTTGACGACCTCGGGGCCCACCGTGATCCAGTCGCCGATGCGGGCGGTGTCGATGAACTGCATCTCCATCTGGATGGTGACGCAGTTCGCCCCGTCGGCCGCCCGCATCGCGGTCTCGCCGAGCGCCCGGTCGGCGAAGCTCATCAGCATGCCGCCGTGCACGACGCCGATGAGGTTGGCGTGCTTGGCTGCGGCGCGGAAGGCGTAGGCGCCGTCGGCCTCGCACCGGTAGACCGGGCCGACATGGGCGATGAAGCCGGTGTCGGGGATGGGCGCCCAGCCGTCCCGTTCGGCCGGCTCGGTCTCGGGGGTCTCGTGCGGCGGCATGCGCGTCGGCGTCTCGGGCGGTGTCCGGGGATGTCCGGCATCCTCGCGGTCCCGCCGCCCCCCGTCCAGCGCCCTCACGTCCCCCGCGGCTTGGCCCGGCGCGTCGGGGGCGCCTCCAGCGGGTTCTCCGGCCAAGGGTGGCGGGGATAGCGCCCGCGCATCTCGGCGCGCACCGCGCTCCACGAGCCGCGCCAGAAGCCGGGCAGGTCGCAGGTGATCTGCACCGGGCGGTGGCCCGGCGAGAGCAGGTGCAGGATCAGCGGCACCCCGCCGATGACCGGGTGCTGTCCCAAGCCGAACAGCTCCTGCACCCGCACCGCCAGGACCGGCCCGCCCTCGGCCTCGTAGTCGATCGCGATGCGCGAGCCGGTGGGCACCGCGACGTGGGTCGGCGCCGCGGCGTCCAGCCGGGCGCGCAGCGGCCAGGGCAGGAGGGCGTGGAGCGCCCCCGCGAGGTCGTCGGCGGCGAGCCCGTCGAGGCTCGCGCGTCCGACCAGCGCCGGCGCGAGCCAGTCGTCGACGTTCGCCGTCAGGGCGGCGTCCGAGAGGTCCGGCCAGTCGCCGCCCTCACTCGCGCGGAGGAAGGCGACGCGGGCGCGCCACTGCGCCAGCGCCGGCGTCCAGGGCAGGCGGTCGAGGCCGAGGCCGGCGATCCCGCGGGCGAGGATGCGCGCGGAGGCGGCGTCGAGGGGCACCGGCAGGGTGCGCTCGCCGAGGCTGACCGCGCCGAGGCGCCGGACGCCGCGGGCGCGGAGCGCCCGGGCCGCGGGATCGAACGTCACCTGCGTCGCCGCCTCGATCCGGTCGGCGAACCCGGCCTCGATCGCAGCCTGCGAGATCGCGGCGGCGGCGAGGATGCGGGCGCTGCCGGCGGCCCCCGCGATGTCGGCCACCACCACGAACAGGGTGCGGGCCAGCGGCAGGGCGGGGTCGAGGCGGCCGGCGCGGCCGTTGGCCATCACGAACTCGCCGTCCCGCCCGCGCGCCCGGGCGATCCGGTCGGGATAGGCGAGCGCCAGGAGGGACCCGGCCGTCGCCGGTTCGCGGAGGCCGCCGCCATCGATTTCGGCGGCCGCGGGCCCTCGCGCGGATCGTGCCCAGCCCTGCGCCATCCGCCGCATGTCGCCCGCCCGCGGACCGCGGTCGCGCGCGAAGCGCTCGACGCGCTCGGCGAGGTCGACCGCGTCGCCGCCCAGGCCCCGCTCCACCAGCACGGCGGCGAGGTCGGCCGCCGCCGACCCGTCGCCGGCCTCCGTGGCCGCGACCACCATGCGGGCGAGCCGCGGCGGGAGGGGCAGGGCGCGCAGCCGCCGGCCGGTCGCCGTGAGGCGTCCGTCGGCTTGAATCGCGTCGAGGTCGCGCAGCATCGCGCGCGCCTCCCGCAACGCCGGGGCAGGGGGCGGATCGAGGAAGGGGAGTGTGCCGGGATCGGTCACGCCCCACGCGGCGCAGTCGAGCAGCAGTCCGGCAAGGTCGGCCGACGCGATCTCCGGCCGGGTGAAGGGTTCGAGCGCATTGGTCGCCGCCTCGGCCCACAGGCGCCAGCACACGCCGGGCTCGGTGCGGCCGGCGCGCCCCCGGCGCTGGTCGACCGAGGCGCGGGACGCCCGCGCGGTGACGAGCCGGGTCAGGCCGAGGCCGGGCTCGTAGAGCGGCACCCGGGCGAGCCCGGAATCGACCACGATCCGCACGCCCCGGATCGTCAGCGAGGTCTCGGCGATGCTGGTGGCCAGCACGACCTTGCGCTGCCCCGGCGCGGCCGGCGCCACCGCGCGGTCCTGCTCGGCCGGCGTCAGGGCGCCGTAGAGCGGCGCGATCACGGTGTCGACCGCGACCCGCGCCTCCAGCAGGCCGGCGACGCGGCGGATCTCGGCCTGCCCCGGCAGGAAGGCGAGGACCGAGCCAGGGTCCGCCCGCAGCGCCCGCAGCACCGCGTCCGTCATCGCCTCCTCGATCCGGCGGTTCGGGTCGCGCTCGGCGTAGCGGGTCTCGATGGGGAAGGCGCGGCCCTCCGATTCGATCACCGGAGCGCCGCCCAGCAGGCGCGCGACGCGGGCTCCGTCCAGCGTCGCCGACATCACGAGGATGCGAAGATCCTCGCGCAAGGCAGATTGGGCGTCGAGCGCCAGGGCGAGGCCGAGGTCGGCATCGAGCGAGCGCTCATGGAACTCGTCGAACAGCACCGCCCCGATCCCGGAGAGCTCCGGATCGTCGAGGATCATGCGCGTGAACACGCCCTCGGTGACGACCTCGATGCGGGTGGCCCCTGAGATCTTCGAGCCGAGGCGCACGCGCAGGCCCACCGTGTCGCCGACGCGCTCATCGAGGGTTTCCGCCATGCGCGCGGCCACGCCGCGGGCCGCGAGGCGCCGCGGCTCCAGCAGGATGATCTTGCCGCCGTTCAGCCACGGCGCGTCGCGCAGGGCCAGCGGCACCCGCGTGGACTTGCCGGCGCCGGGCGGCGCCACGAGCACGGCGGCGTTGCCGGCGGCCAGCGCCGCGCGCAGGGCGGGCAGCGCCGCCTCGATCGGCAGTTCGGGCGGGGCGGTCATCGCCGCCGCTGATGCAGCGATCCCGGCCGCGGGGCAACCCGTGCGCACGACGCCGCGCCGGACGTTCTTCTCCCCAAAGATGCGCGGGCGGGCGCCTGATTCGCGGCGGCACTTCTGCTAGGTTCGGGCCATGGCTCGCAGCACCGCTCAAACCGTCGCCGAGACCTTCGACGCTCCCGCGACGGCACCGAGGCCTCGCGGCGTGAACGCTCCCGCCATTCCGGCGACGACCGCGGCCACCGGCATCCCCGACCTTCCCGGCCCGACGCCGATGATGGCGCAGTACATCGAGATCAAGGCCGCCAACCCGGATTGCCTGCTGTTCTACCGGATGGGCGACTTCTACGAGCTGTTCTTCGCCGATGCCGAGGTCGCCTCGCGGGCGCTGGGCATCGTCCTGACCAAGCGAGGCAAGCACGGCGGTGCCGACATCCCGATGTGCGGCGTGCCGGTGGAGCGGGCCGACGACTACCTCAGCCGCCTGATCGGGCTCGGCCACCGGGTCGCGGTGTGCGAGCAGACCGAGGACCCGGCCGAGGCCAAGCGGCGCGGCCCGAAGTCGGTGGTGCGCCGCGAGGTCGTGCGCCTCGTCACGCCGGGCACGATCACGGAGGACCGGCTGCTCGATCCGGGCAGCGCCAACCTGCTGCTCGCCATCGGCCGCCGGAAGGTCGCGGAAGCCGGCTACGCCTACGGGCTCGCCGCGCTCGACATCTCCACCGGCCGCTTCTCGCTGAGCGAGGTCGCCGGGGTCGATCTCGCGGGCGCCATCGCCCGCCACGACCCGCGCGAGATCGTGCTCTCCGAGGCGATCGTCGCCGATCCGGCGCTGGCCCGCCTCTGGAGCGAGACCCGCGCGGCGGTGGTGCCGCTGGCGCAGGCGGAACTGGAGCCTGCCTCGGCCGAGCGGCGCCTGCGGGAGCAGTACGGCGTCGCGACGCTCGACGGCCTGGGCACCTTCACCCGGGCCGAGATCGCCGCCGCCGGCGCCGCGCTGCTCTACGTCGCGCGCACGCAGCGGGCGGCGCGGGCATCGCTCGCCGTCCCGACCCGTGAGGAGATCGGCGCGACGCTGGCGATCGACGCCGCCACCCGCGCGAACCTCGAACTGACGCGGACGCTGTCGGGCGAGCGCGTGGGCAGCCTGCTCGACGCCATCGACCGCACCGTCTCGGCCAACGGCGCGCGGCTGCTCGCCGAGCACCTCGCCGGCCCGCTCACCGACCTCGCGGCCATCGCCCGGCGGCACGCGGCTGTGGCGCGGCTCGCCGAGGACCTGCTCCTGCGCGGACACGTGCGCGACGCGCTCGCCCGCGCGCCCGACCTCGCCCGTGCGCTGGCCCGCACCGGCCTCGGCCGGGCGGGGCCCCGCGACCTCGCCGCGATCCGCGACGGGCTCGATGTCGCCCGCGCCCTCGGCGCGCGGCTGTCGCAGGCGGGCGACCTGCCGGACGACCTGTCGCGGCTGGCCAGGACGCTCGGCAGCGCCGACGCGGATCTCGTCGCGACGCTGCGCGCGAGCCTTGCCGACGACCTGCCGCTGAGTCGCCGCGACGGCGGCTTCGTCCGCGCCGGCTACCACGCGGAGATCGACGAGGCGCGCCTGCTCGGCAGCGACTCGCGCAAGGTCGTGGCGGCGCTTCAGGCGCGCTACGCCGAGGAGACCGGCTGCCGGACGCTCAGGATCAAGCACAACGGCCTGCTCGGCTACTTCATCGAGGTGCCGCAATCGGTGGGCGAGGCCTGTCTCAAGGGCCTGATGCGCGACTTCGTGCACCGCCAGACCATGGTCGATGCCATGCGCTTCACCAGCGTCGAGCTCGGCGAACTGGAGACCCGGATCTCCGGCGCGGCCGATCGATCGCTCGCCCTCGAAGCGGCCGTGTTCGAGGCCCTCGCCGCCCGCGTCGTCGCGCAGGCGGAGGCGATCGGCGGCGTCGCGGAGGCGCTGGCCGCGCTCGACGTGGCGGCGAGCCACGCCGAGATCGCGGTCGAGCTCGACTGGCGCCGGCCCGAGGTCGACGACTCCCTGAGCTTCGTCGTGGAGGGCGGACGCCACCCGGTGGTCGAGGCGGCCCTGCGCCGGGGGGGCCAGCCGTTCATCGCCAACGATTGCGACCTGTCGGGCGAGGGCCGGGGGCGCATCCGTCTCATCACAGGCCCGAACATGGGCGGCAAGTCGACCTTCCTCCGGCAGAACGCGCTGATCGCGGTGCTCGCCCAGGCCGGCGCCTTCGTGCCGGCGGTCCACGCCCGGATCGGCCGCGTCGACCGCCTGTTCTCGCGCGTGGGTGCTGCCGACGACCTCGCCCGCGGGCAATCGACCTTCATGGTCGAGATGGTCGAGACCGCCGCCATCCTGAACCAGGCGACGCGCCGTTCGCTGGTGATCCTCGACGAGATCGGGCGCGGCACCGCGACCTATGACGGGCTCTCGATCGCCTGGGCCTGCCTGGAGCACCTGCACGAGGCGAACGCCTGCCGCGCGCTCTTCGCCACGCACTTCCACGAGCTGACGGCGCTCGGCCAGCGCCTCGCGCGCCTCGACAACGCGACCGTCAAGGTGGCCGAGCACCGCGGCGGCGTCGTCTTCCTGCACGAGGTGGTGCCGGGCGTCGCCGAGCGCAGCTACGGCCTCCACGTCGCGCGGCTCGCAGGCCTGCCCGGAAGCGTCGTCGCACGGGCCGGCGCGATCCTGAAAGGGCTTGAGAAGGCGGAGCGCGACCGGCCCGGCCGCCCGCGCATCGACGACCTGCCGCTGTTTGCCAGCCTCGCCCCGCCGCCGCCGCCGGACGCGCCGGCCGACGACCCGCTCGGGCGCCTGCTCGACGCGATCGATCCGGATGCCCTGACCCCGCGGGAGGCACTGGAAGCGCTCTACCGCCTGAAGCGCGCGCGCGCAGGCGCTGCGTGATACGGTTTCCGGTTGATCGGTTCGGTTACGTGCGCACCCTCCCCCGCAGGGGCAGGGTGCGCCGGGAGGATGACGGGAACCGACGCCCCTGAACCAATCAACCGGAAACGGTATGAGACGCCCCGCCGTCAGTGCGGCGCGCGAAGGAAGCCGTCCGGGCAGGGCTGCACCGGGCCGCGGCCCGAACGATGGCCGGCGACGTAGTCGAGGGTGCTTGCCACGACCCGCTCGGAGTAGGGCTTGGCGATGACGCCGAAGGCGCCGGCGAAATCGTCGGGGATGCGCTTGGCGTTCGCCGTCATGAACACCACCGTCGTGCGCGGGTCGGCGCTGAGCGCCCGGGCGACCTCGACGCCGGTCGGACCGTCGAAGAGGTGGATGTCGACGAGCGCGACGTCCGGCGCAGTCGAGCGGCCGAGGGCGATCGCCTCCGCCGAACTGGCGGCGATGCCGACGGTGACGTGGCCGAGATCTTCGAGCAGGAATTCAAGTTCGAGGGCGATCAGCGCTTCGTCCTCGACGACCAGGATACGCAAGGCAGAATCCCGTCGGATCACGTCCGCCGTCCAAGCTGTCTGCAACGCACCCGCTCCGTACCGTTCACCGTCACGCGTCCCCGGCGAGGGGAACGTGGATCTCGACGCGGGTTCCGGGCGCGCCCTCGCGCCACGTGATGGTCCCGCGCAATTGCCGCACCACCATCTCGACGAGGTTGCGGCCGAAGCCTGCCGGGTTGGCCGGCGCCTGCGCGAGGCCGACGCCGTCATCCGCGATGCTGAGATGCATACCGGCACCGTCGCGCCGCGCGGTGATGGCGATCCGGCCGGCCCGGCCCTCCGGGAAGGCGTGCCGAACCGCGTTGGTCGTGAGTTCGTGGATCATCAGGGCGAGGGGCGCGGCCATGGCGGCGGACACCGCGATCGAGTCGATCTGCGCGTCCACCCGCGTTCGATCCGGATCGAGCCCCGCATTGAGGTCGGACAGGAACTCGTCGGTGAAGTCCGACAGGTTGAACTTGGTCACGTCGCCGGCCGAGTAGAGCATCCGATGCGCCGTGGAGAGAGCGCCGATGCGATCGGCCATGCTGGAGAGGGCCTCGCGCGCCTCGCCCTCGGGCGTCCGCCGGGCTTTCAGCAGCATCAGCGACGAGATCACCTGGAGGTTGTTCTTGACCCGATGGTCGACCTCGTGGAGCAGGGCGGTCTTCTGCTCGAGGGCCGCCCGAAGGTCGGCGGTCCGCGCGCCGACCTGACGTTCCAGTTCGTCGTTGGTGCCGCGCATCGCCTGTTCGAGGCTGCGCTTGTCCGTCATGTCGGCCTGGGCAGCGAAGAAGTAGGCGACCCGTCCCTGTGCATCGCGCACCGGGTTGATCGTCATCCCGTTCCAGAACGGCGTGCCGTCCTTGCGGTAGTTCAGAAGCTCGCATTCGATCGGCTCGGCGGCCCGCAGCGCCGCGCGCACGCGCTCGACCTCGCCGGCATCCGTGCCGCCGCCCTGGAGCATCCGGCAATTCCGGCCGATCAGCTCGCTGCGCGCGTAGCCCGTGAGCCCGAGGAAGGCGTCGTTGGCCCAGACGATGGCGTTGTCGGCCCCGTTCGCGCTCGCGAGCAGCATCGGCGTCGGACTCGCGTCGAAAGCGCGCGCGAACGTCGCCGGTTCGAGCACGACCGCGTCCTGAACGCTTGTCTCCGTCATCCTGCAACCGACCGGAACGCTGGAAGTGTCACGAGGGCCAGGAGCGCCATCGTGCCGCCGCTTGAATCAACCTTGAGCGCCGCGAACACCTTGGCGTGGACGGCCAAGCTCTATCGCCGTTAACATGTGAGCGTCACCGATGTTCCCATGTGCTGGGCGCCGCCTCCGAGCGAAACGGCGGGAGCGCGTTGACGAGGCGGCGACCATGGGTTTCCCGAGGCCGGCGCCACGGGGATCGCGCGACGCGATGCGGAGCGCAAGGCTGCCACGATTTCGCGGGATCAAGGCATCCGCAGGCGAGGAGTTCCATCTCATGGCGGTCGACACCGGACTGGAGAAGCCGCGACGCCTGCGCGCCCGCGACCTCGTCGAGGACCCGCGCATCGTGCTGATGCTGGCGCTCGGCTTCTCGTCCGGCCTGCCGCTGCTCCTGGTGCTCGGCACCTTTACCCTGCGGCTCGCCTTCTCCGACATCAACGTCAAGGCGATCGGGCTGTTCAGCTACGTCGCGCTGCCCTACTCGCTGAAGTTCCTTTGGGCGCCGATGATCGACCGGATCGACGTGCCGGTGCTGGCGCGGCGCCTCGGCCGCCGCCGCGCCTGGATGGTCACGACGCAGGTCGCGGTGGCCGCCTGCCTCGTGCTGATGGCGTTCTCCGATCCGGGAACGAGCCTCGCACTGTTGGGCCTCGGCGCCTTCCTCGTCGCCTTCTGCGCGGCGACCCAGGACGTGGTGATCGACGGCTGGCGCATCGACGCGGCCGGCACCGACTTCCAGGGCATCCTCGCGGCGACCTCGAACCTCGGCTACCGCCTCGGCCTGATCACCGCGGGCGCCGGCGCCCTGTTCATCGCCTCGGCCACGGATTGGACCGCGGCCTACCTCGCGATGGCGGCGCTGATGGTCGTCGGCCTGATCGCCGCGCTGTTCGCGCCCGCCTTCGACACCGCCCGGCCGGCCGCAGAGCCGGACGCCGCGGGCGTGCCGCGCCGGTGGTCGCCGCGCCGCGCGGTGCTGGAGCCGCTGGTCGAGCTTCACGGCCGGATGGGTCCGGCGCTGTGGGGCGTGCTGGTCCTCGTCGCCCTCTACCGGATGCCGGACTTCGTCTCTGGGGTGATGGCGAGCCCGCTCTACAGGACGCTCGGCTTCGACCTGAAGGAGATCGCCACCGTCACCAAGCTCTACGGGATCTGGGTCGGCATCGCCGGCGGGTTCGCGGGCGGATGGGCGATGGCGCGCTTCGGGATGTTCCCGGCGCTGCTCGCCGGCGCGGCGCTGGCCGCCGCCTCGCACCTGTCCTTCGCGTGGCTCTCGCTCGGCGGCCCGGAACTCTGGCGCCTCGCGCTCGCGATCTCGGTCGAGAACTTCTGCGGCTCGTTTGCCGGCATCGCGCTGATCGCCTACATGTCGAGCCTGACGACGCCCGGCTACGCGGCGACGCAGTACGCCCTGTTCTCCTCGCTCTACGCGCTGCCCGGCAAGCTCGTCGCGGGAACCGCCGGCTTCATCGTCTCCGCTTACGGCTACCCGACCTTCTTCGTCCTGACCTCGCTGGTCGGCATTCCGGTGGTCCTGCTCTGCCTCGCCGTCGGGCGCACGCCGAACCCGGGGACCTCGGCCGCGAGAACCTCGACCGAGGACCCTGGCGTGGGCGAGGACGGGAACCGTCCCGGTCCGGCCTCGCTTCCTACGGATTCCTCCGGTGCCCCCATGAGGACGCCGGCTTGAGGACCAGAGCATGAGCGACATCGCGCTGACCGGCGAGTTCCTGCCGGCGACCACGAACCACGCCGAACGCCCGATGAGCGAGGCCGACCTCGCGGCGCTACGCCGGGCCGTGCGCGCACTGGAGCAGCCGGGCCTCGCGGCACGGCTCTCGGCCGCGGCCGGCGCGCCGCTGGACCTGATCGGCCGCTCGCTGCCGGCGCCCGTCACCGAGGTGGTCGGCCGGTCGACCGAGGCCGCGATGCGCGGCGCCCTGCGCGTGGCGCTGGCGACCCTGCCGCGCGTCGAGGTCGCGCCCGCCGCAGGCACGGCGATCGAGGCGGTCACGGCCAAGGCCGAGGGCCGGTTCGGCGCCTTGTTCGGATCGAGCGCGTTCAAGCACAAGGCGATGGCCGCGCTGTCCGGCGCGGTCGGGGGCGCGTTCGGCCTCGCGACGCTGGCGGTCGAGCTGCCGGTCTCGACCACGCTGATGCTGCGCTCCATCGCCGAGATCGCCCGCGAGGAGGGCGAGGATCTGGAAGCGCCCGAGGGTCCCCTCGCCTGCGTCCAGGTCTTCGCGCTCGGCGGACGCGGCTCAGGCAGCGACGAGGGGACGGGGTTGACCGAGAGCGGCTACTTCGCGGTGCGCGCGGCGCTCGCCAAGACCATGGCCGAGGCTGCCCGCTACGCCGGCAGCAAGACGCTGCTCGACCAGTCGGCGCCCGCCTTCATCCGGTTCACCGCGCAGATCGCGGCCCGCTTCGGCATCGTGGTCTCGCAGAAGGTCGCCGCGCAGGCGGTGCCCCTCCTCGGGGCGGTCGGGGGGGCGGCCGTCAACGCCGCCTTCATGAGCCATTTCCAGTCCATGGCCCGCGCCCACTTCACCGTGCGACGCCTGGAGCGGGCCTACGGCCAGCCGACCGTGCGCGCCGCCTACGAGGTCGAGAAGGCGGCACTCGGACTCGCCTGATCGTCCTGCGCCGTCGGGCTGGAACGGGCGCGTTCTCGACGGCATTCTCGGCAGAGCTTCCATCCTGCCCGGAAGGAGAAGGACCCTGGGCAACCCGGAGATGATCGGCCGGCTCGCGCTCGCCGCCCTGCTCGGGAGCGTGATCGGCCTGGAGCGCGAGCGCCTGCTCTGGGCGGCGGGTCTGCGCACGCACATGCTGGTGTGCGACGGCTCCTGCCTGATCATGCTGGTCTCGACCTTCGGATTCAGTGATGCGCCGGGAGCGAAGAACGTGGTGCTCGACCCTTCGCGGGTTGCCGCGCATGGTCTCGGGCATCGGCTTCCTCGGCGCGGGCACGATCCTCCTGCGCGGCGAGGTGGTGAAGGGCCTCACCACGGCCGCGAGCCTCTGGGCGGTGGCCGCCATCGGGCTCGCCATCGGCGGCGGCCTCTACGTGCCGGCCGTCGCCACGACGGCGCTGGTCGTCGCGATCCTCGCGGGGGTGAAGCCGCTGGAGGAGCACTGGCGCGCCCGGATGCAGACGCGCACCCTGCGCCTCGTCGTCAGGAGCGGAACCCTGTCGATCGACACGCTGCACGCGGCCACCGGCGCGCGCGCCTCGCGGGTGCGGCAGTTCGTGGTCCGCCCGGCCGAGGACCCCGGCTTCGAGGAGATCGCGGTCTCGTTCGTGCGCCTGTCGCACGCCAGCGTCGAGGCGATCGCGGAGACGCTGCGCGGGAACCCCGACGTGATCAGCGTCGAGACGCTGAAGCGGTAGGCCGCCTGCGCCCGAACCACCCGGCGATCCCGGTCCTGGCAACGCCCGGCTCGGGCTCGCCG
This sequence comes from uncultured Methylobacterium sp., assembly GCF_964242245.1. Taxonomy (NCBI): domain Bacteria; kingdom Pseudomonadati; phylum Pseudomonadota; class Alphaproteobacteria; order Hyphomicrobiales; family Methylobacteriaceae; genus Methylobacterium; species uncultured Methylobacterium sp. The sequence goes on from NZ_CAXTBY010000051.1 coordinate 17,214, forward strand.
TCGAGGAACAGCCGGTAGGCCGGGTTCCCGGTCTCGTCGAAGCAGGGATAGCCCAGCGCCGCCACCGCCGCGTCGAAGCGGGCGTGCGCGCCGGGGGGCACACTGACGCCGGCGAGCACCCGGCCGTAATCGGCGCCGTGGTTGCGGTAGTGGAACAGGGTGATGTTGAAGTCGTCGCCGAGCGCGTCGAGGAACTTCAGCAGGGCGCCCGGCCGCTCCGGGAACTGGAAGCGGTAGAGCCGCTCGTGCGCGAGGCCGGAGACCCGGCCGCCGACCATGTAGCGGACGTGGACCTTGGCCATCTCGTTGTCGCTCATGTCGTGGACGTCGTAGCCGTCGCGCGCGAGCCCCGCGATCAGGTCGCGCTTCTCCGGCTTACCGCCGGGCAGGTTGATGCCGACGAAGATCTGCGCCCGCGCACCGGCCGCGTAGCGGTAGTTGAACTCGGTGATGGCGCGCGGGCCGAGCGCCTTGATGAAGGCGCGATAGGCGCCGGCCTTCTCGGGAATCGTGACGCCGAGCAGCACCTCCCGCTCCTCGCCGAGTTCGGCCCGCTCGGCGATGTGGCGCAGGCGGTCGAAGTTGAGGTTGGCGCCCGACGAGACCGCCACCAGCGTGCCGGTGCCGCCCTCCCGCGCGGCGTAGGCCTTGGCGCCGGCCAGACTCAGCGCGCCCGACGGCTCGGAGACGGCGCGGGTGTCGTCGAAGATGTCCTTGACCGCCGCGCACATCGCGTCGGTGTCGACGGTGATGACCTCGTCGAGGTGCTCGCGGCACAGGCGGAACGTCTCCGCGCCGGCCTGCCGCACGGCGACGCCGTCGGCGAACAGGCCGACGGTGGGCAGCATCACGAGCTCGCCCGCCTTGAGGGCCTCGGCCATGCAGGCGGCATCGTCGGGCTCGACGCCGATCACCTTCGTGTCGGGTCTCAGGTACTTGACGTAAGTCGCGATGCCGGCAGCCAATCCGCCGCCCCCGATCGGCACGAAGATCGCCTCGATCGGGCCGGTGTGCTGCTGGAGGATCTCCATGCCGATCGTGCCCTGCCCGGCGATCACGTCCGGATCGTCGAAGGGATGGAGGAAGGTGAGGTCCTGCTCGGCCTCCAGGCGCCGCGCCTCGCCGAGCGCCTCGTCGAAGGCGTCGCCGTGCAGGATCACCTCGGCGCCGCGCGCCCGGCAGGCATCGACCTTGATCGCCGGCGTCGTGCGCGGCATCACGATCACCGCGCGCACCTTCAGCCGGCTGGCCGCCAGCGCCACGCCCTGCGCGTGATTGCCGGCCGAGGCGCAGACCACGCCGCGGGCGCGCTGCTCGGGCGCGAGCCCCGACATCTTGTTGTAGGCGCCGCGCAGCTTGAACGAGAACACCGGCTGGAGGTCTTCGCGCTTCAGCAGCACCGGCCGTCCCAGCCGCGCGGTCATCCGCGGCATCGGATCGAGCGGGCTCTCCATCGCCACGTCGTAGACGCGCGCGGTGAGGATCTTCCGGATGTAGTCGATCACGGGGTGTGCGGTCGGCTCGGCGGGCTTCACGGTGTCTGACATGCCGCCGCAGATAGACGCTCGGGGGACGAGATGCGAGCGCCGCGGGGTCTCACCCGACCCGGTCGATCAGGGCCGCGATCCACACCAGCATGGCCACCGCCTGCGTCGAGAAGGTGCCGGCCGAGGCGAGGTCCTTCACCGTGCCGATCCTAGGATGCTGGCCGGGATGGAGGTGGTCGCAGAGCTTCTCGATCGCCGTGTTGAGGAACTCCGCGGCCAGCATCATCAGGAGCGTGGCGACGAGCGCGACGCGCACCCACAGGGTCGCGCCCAGGATCAGCGCGGCGGGCACCCCGAGGACCAGCAGGACCAGTTCGAGCCGCACCGCCCGCTCCGTGCGGGCGCCGTGGCGCAGGCCCCGCCAGGAGTTGAGGAAGGCGAGCCGGAGGGCGCGCATTCACGCCGCCTCGGGCGGCACCGCGCGGGCGATCCACTTGGCGAGCAGCGGGCCGGTGATCAGCACGACGAAGAGCCGGAGCGTCTGCACCGCCAGCACGAACGAGACGTCGACCCGCGAGCCGACGGCGATGATCGCTACCGAATCGAGGCCGCCGGGGCTGGTGGCGAGGAAGGCGGTGAGGAAGTCGATGGCCAGGAGGTGCGTCAGCCCGAACGCCCAGAGGGCGCAGAGCAGGATCACGGCGAGCGTCGCGACCAAGATGCCCGGCAGCGCGTGCAGCGTCGCGCGCAGGGTCTCGCGGGTGAAGCGCAGGCCGACGTACCAGCCGATCGTCGCGTAGGCGAGTTCGAGCATCGGCAGGGGCAGGGTGATGCTGGCGATCCCGGTGGCGTGCAGGCCCGCACCGAGCAGCATCGGCCCGACCAGGGCCCAGGCCGGCAGGTGAAGGGCGCGCGCGAGGCCGGCGCCGAGGGCGGCGACCGCGAGCGTGACGAGAACCGGCAGCACGGTGGCCTCCTCGGCCGCCGTCGGCGGCGGCCCGCTCGCCCCCCCGTCGGTCAGCAGGCGCGCCACCACCGAGGCCGAGAGCACGACGGCGGCCACGCGCACGTACTGCATGAAGGCGACGAGGCGCGGATCGGAGCCGTACTCCTCCGCCATCGCCACCATCGCGGCAGCGCCCCCGGGAGACGAGCCCCAGGCGGCGGTGGTGCCGGGCAGCACCCGCAGGCGGGTCAGCACGAGGCCGACGAGGGCGCCGGCGATCACCGTGACGCCGACCACCAGCAGGATCAGCGGACCGTCGTCGATCAGGGTCCTGGTGATCTCCGCCGTGACCGCGTGGGCCACCATGCAGCCGATCATCGCCTGCGCGGCCTGAAACGCAGGCTTCGGCATCCGCAGGGCCGCGCCGCGCACCCCGAAGACGATCGCCGCGATCATCGGCCCGAGCAGCAGCGCCGCCGGGAACTGCGCCAGCTTCAGACCGACGCCGAGGACGGCCGAGGCGGCGACCAGCGCGGCCCAGAGCCGGATCGTTCTTGCGGGAGAGGGCACGGCGAACGCGGGTTGGGGGTCGATCGCACCGCAGCCGCGATCTTGCCGCCGCGCTACACCCTGCGGACAAGCCTGTCACGGTTGCGCGCACGCATCCCTGACGTGCTCGCGGGGAACCATCCTCGTCGTCACGCCGCGATAGCCGCCTCCCGGCAGGCGGCGGTGCCGGCCGGCGCCTGCGCGCGGAAGAAGGCGGCGAGGTGCGCGAGGCCCGGCGCCCGCGGATCGCTGGCGCGCCACGCCAGCGCGATGGTGCGGCCGGGCCCGTCGGTGTCGAAGCTGCGCGTCACCGTGAGCCCGCTCGGGTCGGGCCCGGCGGGAACGGCCAGCGCCGGCAGCAGGGTGTAGCCCGCGCCCGCGGCCACCATCGAGCGGAGCGTCTCCAGGCTGGTGGCGTGGCGGCCCGCGGCGCTGCCCGCCCCGCAGGCGGCGATCGCCTGGTCGCGCAGGCAGTTGCCCTCGTCCAGGAGGAGCAGATCCGGCCCGGCGATGTCGGAGGCCCTGAGCGCCCCGCCCTGGGCCAGCGGGTGGTCGGCCGGGCAGGCGAGGCGGAACGGCTCGACGAAGAGCGGCGACACCGTCAGCCCGGAGGCGGGCAGCGGCAGCGAGACGAGGGCCGCGTCGACGCGCCCGTCGCGCAGCGTCTCGAGGATCTCGGCGGTGCGGCCCTCGCTCAGCGCGAGCGCCAGCATCGGGAATTCCCGGCGCATCGTCCGCAGCACCAGCGGGAAGAAGTAGGGGCCGAGCGTCTGGATCGCGGCCAGCACGAGGCGGCCGGTGAGCGGCGCGCCGCGGCCCTCGCTCGCCAGCGTCAGCAGGCGCTGGGCCTCCGCCAGTACGGCGCGGGCCTGCCGGACGATGATCTGGCCCGGAGCAGTCATCAGCACGCGCCGGTTCGAACGCTCGAACAGCACGAGGCTCAGCGCCCCTTCGAGCTTGCGCACCTGCACGCTCAGGGTCGGCTGGCTGACGTTGCAGCGCTCGGCGGCCCGGCCGAAATGGCCCTCGTCGGCGATGGCCACGACGTATTCGAGGTCGCGGAGCGACAGGCCTGCGAGATTCATAGACTGCGTCTATCATGTCGTTTGCGACGATGCATTGGCCAACGGGTTCGCGAAGGCGCATAACCAAATTCAAGAATGATTCCAGGCGAGGCGTAAGCGTGCCCGGGGCCGTTCGGCATCACGGAGAGATTTTCGGCATGAGCGACCAGCGTCCGATCCTGACCACCCGCCAGGGCCATCCGGTCCGCGACAACCAGAGCACGCGCACGGTGGGCGAGCGGGGTCCCGCGACCCTCGAGAACTACCAGTTCATCGAGAAGATCACCCACTTCGACCGCGAGCGCATTCCGGAGCGCGTCGTGCACGCCCGCGGCGCCGGCGCCCACGGCTACTTCGAGGCCTACGGCCGGATCGGCAGCGAGCCGGCCTCCAAGTACACCCGCGCCCGCGTGCTGAACGAGACCGGTGTGAAGACGCCGATGTTCGTGCGCTTCTCCACCGTCGCCGGGGCCAAGGAATCGCCTGAGACCGAGCGCGACCCGCGCGGCTTCGCGGTGAAGTTCAAGACGGTCGACGGCAACTGGGACCTCGTGGGCAACAACCTCAAGGTCTTCTTCATCCGTGACGCGATCAAGTTTCCCGACATGATCCACGCGTTCAAGCCCGATCCGGTGACGAACCGGCAGGAGGCGTGGCGCTTCTTCGACTTCGTGGCGGCCCACCCCGAGTCGATCCACATGGTCACGCACCTCAAGTCGCCCTGGGGCATCCCCGCGAACTACCGCGAGATGGAGGGCTCGGGCGTCAACACCTACAAGCTCGTCAACGACCAGGGCGAGGCGGTACTCTGCAAGTTCCACTGGGAGCCGAAGCAGGGCATTCGCAACCTGACCTCGGCGCAGGCCTCGGAGATCCAGGCCAAGGACGTGGGCCACGCCACGCGCGATCTCTACGACAACATCAAGGCCGGCAATTTCCCTGAATGGGAGTTCTGCGTGCAGATCATGCCGGACGGTCCGAACGACCACCTGTCGTTCGATCCGCTCGACGACACGAAGCTCTGGCCGGTCGACCAGTTCCCACTGCTGCCCTGCGGCCGCATGGTTCTGGACCGGGTGCCGGACAACTTCTTCGCCGAGGTCGAGCAGTCGGCCTTCGGCACGGGCGTGCTCGTGGACGGCATCGACTTCTCGGACGACAAGATGCTCCAGGGCCGGACGCTGTCGTACTCCGACACCCAGCGCCACCGCGTCGGCGCCAACTACCTCCAACTGCCGATCAACGCGCCGCAGCCCGGCGTGAAGGTCTACTCGAACCAGCGCGACGGCCAGATGACCTACACGGTCGACGGCACCGGGCAGAACAAGCACATCAACTACGAGCCCTCGACCATCGGCGAGGGTCTCACCGAGGCGCAGAAGCCGGCCAGGGACTACCATCAGCCGGTGCAGGGCCAGCTCGGCCGCTTCCAGACCTCGCGCACCGAGGACGACTACACGCAGGCGGGCGTGCGCTACCGCTCGTTCGCGGACTGGGAGCGCGACGACCTGATCGCCAACCTCGTGGGCGACATGAAGCAGTGCCCCGAGGCGATCCAGCTCCGGATGGTCTGGCACTTCTCGCACGCCGACGCCGATTACGGCCGCCGCGTTGCGGAAGGGGCGGGGATCGACCTCGCCAAGGCGCTGGCCCTGCCGCCGCTGCCGGGCCGCGCCGCGCCCGGCAAGCGCCTCCGGCCTGAGACCTACACCGACGGCACACTGGCCCACCAGATCGCCGCCGAGTAGCTCTTCTCGGACCTCCCGGTTCGCACCAACAACCCCGCGCGGTCGAAGGACCGCGCGGGGTTGTTCGTTGGTGAGGCCGGGGGGCTTGGCGCCAGCGTTCGCTGCACCGGACAGCCGGCGACGGTCGCACGCCTCTCACCCAGGCCGCTTCCGATTGATCGCCCGCGGAAGCGGCCACGCGGACGCGCGCAACGGCGTTCCCTCCCGGTGAAAATCGTTCTAAACGGCCGCTCCCGCGCATGCCGCGGGCCGACCCTCGACAACACCGCTTACCTGCCGCGTACGCAGGAGTGAGCCCGGAGACCGACGATGCCCATCCTGACCTTCCCCGACGGCAACACCCGCGCCTACGACGAGGCGGTGACCGGCCGGAGCGTGGTGGAGGGCATCGCCAAGTCGCTGGCCAAGCGCACCGTCGCGATGGCGCTCGACGGCGTCGTCACCGATCTCGGCGACCGGATCGAGCGCGACGCCGCGATCGAGTTCCTGAGCCGCGACGACCCGCGCGCGCTCGAACTGATCCGGCACGACTGCGCCCACGTGCTGGCCGAGGCCGTGCAGGCCCTGTGGCCCGACACCCAGGTCACCATCGGCCCGGTGATCGAGAACGGGTTCTACTACGATTTTTCCCGCAGCGAGCCGTTCACGCCGGAGGACTTTCCGCGGATCGAGGCGAAGATGCGCGAGATCGTGGCGCGCGACGCCCCCTTCACGAAAGAGGTCTGGAAGCGCGACGCGATCCGCACGCTGTTCGCGGAGAAGGGGGAGGCCTACAAGGTCGAGCTGGTCGATGCGATCGCAGCCGGCGAGGACCTGAAGGTCTACCGCCAGGGCGACTGGTTCGACCTCTGCCGCGGGCCGCACATGACCTCGACGGGCAAGGTCGGCACTGCCTTCAAGCTGATGAAGGTCGCGGGCGCCTACTGGCGCGGCAATTCCGACAACCCGATGCTGACCCGCATCTACGGCACCGCCTGGGCAAGCCAAGCGGAGCTGGACGCCTACCTGCACCGCCTGGAGGAGGCCGAGCGCCGCGACCACCGGCGCTTAGGGAGGGAGATGGACCTGTTCCACTTCCAGGAGGAGGGGCCCGGCGTCGTGTTCTGGCACGCCAAGGGCTGGACGATCTTCCAGGAGCTGATCGCCTACATGCGCCGCCGCCTGAAGGGCGACTACGCGGAGGTGAACGCGCCGCAGATCCTCGACAAGTCGCTGTGGGAAACCTCGGGCCACTGGGGCTGGTACCGCGAGAACATGTTCGCGGCGCAAAGCGCGGGCGAGGAGGCCGAGGACAAGCGCTGGTTCGCGTTGAAACCGATGAACTGCCCCGGCCACGTGATGATCTTCAAGCACGGCCTGAAGTCCTACCGCGATCTGCCCCTGCGCATGGCGGAATTCGGCGTGGTGCACCGCTACGAGCCGTCGGGTGCCATGCATGGTCTGATGCGGGTGCGCGGCTTCACCCAGGACGACGCGCACATCTTCTGCACCGAGAACCAGCTCGCCGCCGAGTGCCTGAAGATCAACGACCTGATCCTCTCGACCTACAGCGATTTCGGCTTCGACGAGATCGTGGTGAAGCTCTCCACGCGGCCCGAGAAGCGCGTCGGGTCGGACGCCCTCTGGGACCACGCCGAGGACGTGATGACCCGCGTGCTGGCGCAGATCGAGGCACAGTCGGTCGGCCGCATCCGCACAGAGGTCAACCCGGGGGAGGGCGCCTTCTACGGGCCGAAGTTCGAGTACGTGCTGCGCGACGCCATCGGCCGCGATTGGCAGTGCGGCACGACGCAGGTCGACTTCAACCTGCCCGAGCGCTTCGGCGCGTTCTACGTCGACGCCGACAGCGGGAAGAAGCCCCCGGTGATGGTCCACCGCGCGATCTGCGGCTCGATGGAGCGGTTCACGGGCATCCTGATCGAGCACTTCGCGGGGCATTTCCCCCTGTGGCTCGCCCCCGTGCAGGTGGTGGTCGCCACGATCACCGGGGATGCCGACGCCTATGCGAAGACGGTGATCCGGGCGCTGGAGAAGGCCGGCCTCCGGGTCGAGGCGGATCTCAGGAACGAGAAGATCAACTACAAGGTCCGCGAGCACTCGCTCGCCAAGGTGCCGGTTCTGCTGGCGCTCGGCCGCCGCGAGGCGGAGGAGGGCACCGTCTCGATCCGCCGGCTCGGCAGCCAGCAGACGCGCACGCTCACCCTCGCGGAGGCGGTGGCGGGCCTCGTCGCGGAGGCGACCTCGCCGGACCTCCGTCGCGCGGAGGCCGTGGCCGAGACCGTGCCGAGCACGGATGCGGTGCTCGACGGGCATCACGGCGCGCGGCCGGCGCCGTGACGCGGCCGACCCGGCTCAGCCGGCCTTGGCGATCACCTCGATGTCCCGGTCCATCCCGCTCTCGACCTTGAACTCGCGGGTGTAGACCTGCCCGTCGTGGCGGGCGATCA
>NZ_CAXTBY010000052.1:0-25314 GCF_964242245.1 uncultured Methylobacterium sp.
GACGGCGCTTGCCTGCGCGGGTTCGGATCGCGAACGGCTGGGCTCCACGACGCGCGCCCCGCGAAGATTCGCGAGCAGCCTCTTTTGCTCAGGCCCACTAGGCCCAAGCGTCGGCCTTGAGCCCAACCGCGTCCAGGCCGGCGGACCGGCCCCGCCTCAACGCAGCCGCATCAGCAGCCCGGCGAACAGCCGTGCCCGCTGCGGCAGCGACGCGACCAGAATATGCTCGCCGAGGGTGTGGTAGCCGCGGCCCAGGGCGCCGAGCCCGTCGAGTGTCGGGATGCCGGCCGCGCCGGTGAAGTTGCCGTCCGAGCCGCCGCCGGCGCTGCGGTGGGGCAGGGCGTGGCCGAAGCCGTCCGCGAGCCCGCGGGCCGTCTCGTAGAGGGCCATCGCCGCGGCGTCCGGCTCCCAGACGGGCCGCGTGACGCCGCGTTTCACGTGAAACGTCACGCCGTCCGCCTCGCCCGAGAGTGCCAGCATCCGGGCGACGCCGCGGTCGAGATCGCCCTGGCGCTTGGCCATGCTGAGCGCTTGTCCCGTGCAGGTGGTGGCGACGCAGTTCACCCACCGGCCCCCATCGACGATGCCGACGCTGAAGGTGCAGTCGGCGTCCGTCATCGCCTCGATCGCCAGGATTTTTTCCGCCATCGCGCGGATCGCGGAGCGCCCCTCGGAGAGCGTCGAGCCGGCATGGCTCGGCCGGCCCGTCGCCGACAGATCGAAGCGGGCGATGGCGTAACGGCCGGTGACGACGCCGCCGTCGGGCAGGCCCGGCTCGGGGACGAGGATATAGCGGTGGCGCGCGGCCTCCGCCTCGATCAGGTCGCGGGTCGAGGGGCTGCCGACCTCCTCGTCGCTGGTGAGCAGCACCGTCACCGGCAGCGGCGTCTCGGCGCCCGCCGCGATCAGCGCCTTGATGGCCGCGAGCGCCAGGAAGTTCCCGGCCTTCATGTCGAGGATGCCGGGGCCGTAGGCGCGCTCGCCCTCGACCCGCCAGGGCAGGGCTTCGAGCGTGCCGACGGGATGGACCGTGTCGAGGTGGCCCAGCACCAGGAGGCCGGGTTCGTCCCGGCGCGGATGCGGAAACTTCGCCCGCACGCAATTGCCCAACCCCATCCGGCCGGGGATGGTCTCGACCGCGGCGCCGGCGATGGCGAGGTCGCGGGCGGCGAGCGCCATCATCCGGTTCACGGCGTCCGCGTCGTGGGTCGGGCTCTCGCATGCGATCCAGGGCTGGAGACCGGCGAGCATCGCGGCCGCGTTGAAGGTCGGTTCGGTCATCGGGCGGCTGTCTCCGCGAGCGGGTCGGCGAAGGGATCGGCGACTCGGGGCCAAAAATTCGGATCGCGCTTGGTGTAGGGGATCGCGCCGTACTCGGGCGGCACCGCGCCCGGCGCCGACACGTAGCGGACTTCGCTCGCGATCGGCGCGAAGGCGGCGTAAAAATGCTGCATCGACTTCACCACCACGAGGCGCTTGTCGGAAAGCGTCAGCCCGAGCCCGGTGAAGGCGTCCGGTGCGAAGGGCTGCTGGCGCAGGCTCGTCAGCACGACGTGGAGCCCGTCCGCCTCGACCCAGGCGCTGGGGCCGAGCAGCGCCCGGCCGCCGCTGAGGCCCGACTGGTCGTGCGCCTCGCTAAGCCCGCGCACGAGGATGGGCAGATCGACCGGATCGCCCGAGGTGACGCCGCACTTGCCGCCGATGCGCAAACTGAAGCGCGCGCCGATCCCGGCCTCGCGGCAGATGCCGACGGCACCCGGGTCCCAGATCAGGCCGATGACCGCGTCGCGCACCCCGCGGGCGGCAAGCCGTGCCAGCACCGCCGTGTTGTCGGAAGGTGCGCCGGCGCCCGCGTTGTCGGCGATGTCGGCGAGCACCATCGGGCGCGGGTCGGTGGACCTGAGCGCGGCGTCGATGCCCTCGTCGATGGAATCGGCTTTCGTCGTCGCCTCCTCGCGCATCGCCCAGACCGCTTCGGCCAGGTCCTTCGCGACGGCTGCCGCCTTCGCGGGATCGCCATCCGTGACGACCAGCATCCGAGCGCCGACCTCGGCCACGTCCCCCCACGGGAATCCGTGCGCAAACGAGACCGAGAGGATGCCGTCGCGGCCCTCCAGCGCCTCCATCCGCCGGACGAAGGCGGCGACCGGTGCGCGCGAGGTGCGCCACATGTCGACCATGCGGCAGTCGTGGATCGCCATCACCGGGCGGATCGCCCCGGCCGCCGTCCCGATCACCAGCGGGTAGAGGTCGCGGGCGCGCGCGACGATGTCGGTGTGCGGGTACTCCTTGTAGATCACGATCACGTCGGCGTTCGCGCGCATCGCCTCGGTGAGGTGGCAGTGCAGGTCGAGCTCAACGCCGACCGTCGTCTCCGGGCCGACCAGCGCGCGCACGCGCGCCAGGGTGTCGCCCTCGCAATCGTCGGTGCCCTCGGCCACCATCGCGCCGTGCATGAACAGCAGCACCGCATCGACCGGCAGCGCCGCCTTGAGGTCGTCCAGCAGCGCGTTGCGCAGCTCCTCGTAGACGGCGCGCAGGGTGATGCCGCCGGGCTGGGCGAAGGTCGAGAGGCTCTCGATCACCGCGTGCCCGTCGGCCTCGGCCATCGCGCGCCACGCCTTGAGCCCGATGTTGCTCAAGGTGGGCGGGTTGCGGCTGCCGTCGCGGCGGGCGTAGTCGGCCAGGAAGGCCGAGCGCCCGGTCGGCAGGGGCGCGAAGGTGTTCGTCTCGGTGGCGAGGCCGGCGATGAAGAGCTTCAAGGATTTTTCCGTTTGCTGAGAAGCCGTTCGATCTGGCTCCGTCGCGCAGCAAGTCACGCACCAGCCGGTCCGGGCATCAGGACGATCACCGTCTCGGTCGCCGCATCGACCGCGTCGCGGGAATAGAGCAGCGGGCAGTATCCCCGCGCCGCCCAGGTCGGCGCGAGATCGGCATAGTGCGGGCTGTCGGGGCGGCCCGACTGGCCCGGCGCGTTGATGAACACGCTCTCATCCCAGGCGCCCACATCGAGCACCATCCGGAACGAGGCCCCGTGGGTGACGCGGAACGTCTCGGGATCGTACTCGGCGTGCATCACGCACGGCCCCGCGCCGCCCTTGGGCAGCGGGCCGACATCGCGGCCGGCAAAGCCCAGCGGCGCGAGCGGGTGCGCGAGCAGGGCGTGGTGCAGCCGGCCCCAGGCCCAGGTCGCGGGATCGGGGCCGAGGCGGCCCGCGCAGTCCCGCCACGCGGCGGCGAGCGTCGTCGTCAGGAGCGCGTCGCGGGCGGGCGCGTCCAGCGGCGCGCGCGGGCTCTCCAGCCGGTCGAGCAGGCCCTCGACGTCGCCCGGCGGCAGCAGGACACGGGTCGCGGCGTCGGGCACCAGCGCGGCGAAGAGCGCCGGGCGCAGGTGGTGGACCCAGAACACCTCGACGAGGGCGGCCGCCGCGCCGTCCGCGTCGAGGCGCCCGTCGAAGGTCTCGAGGAGCGCGATCGCCGCGCGCGCCTCGGCGTCCTCGGGCGCCGCCAGGGTCGCGGCGAGGTGGGCGAGCCGCAGGGCCGGCTCGGAGACGGCGTCGCCCTGCAACGCCTGCGAATCGGCCAGCGCGTGCCGCGGCTGGTGGGCCAGCACGGTCCGGATGCGCCGCGCCCGCCACGGCTCCAGCCACTCGAACCCGAGTTTTCGCGCCTCGGCCGGGTAGCCGTCGGGCAGGTTCATCTCGTTGGCGCTGTAGACATAGCCGGCTAATGGGTCGATCTGCCGCGGAAGTGCGTCGGCCTCATGGAAGCCGGCCCAGGCATAGCGCCCGTCTCCGGGCACCGGCAGCAGCCCGTCCCAGTTCGGGCGGACCGGCGCTTTGCCGGCTACGAACCACGCGATCCGGCCGTTCACATCGGCGTAGACCTGGTTGACGGAGGGCGCCGACCAATGACGGAGCGCGGCGCCGAACGCCTCGGGCGTCGCCGCGTCGAGGTAGGCGAGGCTTGCGAGGTAGGCGGCGGTGCCGGGCTCGGACCACACCGTGCGCACGGCGTAGGCCTTGTTCCGCGCGTGATCCTCGCAGATCACCGGGCCGTGGCGGGTGAAGCCGAGCACGACGGCCTCGTCCGGACCATCGCGGACGGGGATCGATTCCGCGACCCGTTCGATCCGCTCCCAGCCGTCCGCGTACCGGAACAGGTCCGGGTCGTCGGGGTGGGTGTCGAGGACGAAGAGGTCCTCCTGGTCGATCGGCGCGATGGTCAGGCTGAAGGCCGCACGGCCGTTGTGGCCGATGGCGATGCCCGGCAGCGCCGGCTCGCCCGCGCCGATCACGTCGAGGCCGGGCGCGGTGAGGTGGACGACGTAGCGCAGGGACGGCAGGGCGACGACCCGGTGCGGGTCGCTGGCCAGGATCGGCCGCCCCGTCGCGGTGCGGGCGGGCGCCACCGCCCAGTTGTTCGAGCCCTCGCTCGCGGGCTCGGGCTGCGGACCCGAAGCGCGCCGCACCACGGCGCCGCGCGCGTCGACCCGGGACCAGTCCCAGGCCGCGTCGCGGGTCGCATGGCGGCGGCCCGGGTCGAACCCGACCGCGGCGGTGGCGAGGCTGAGCACGTCGAGCAGGTCGTCGGGGAAGGTGCTCGCGTCCACGCCCTCGGGGATGACGGGCGCGTGGGGCGGGCTCAGGCCCTTGCGCAGGGCGTCGGTCGCGACGTCGGCGCGGGCGAGCACCCGGGCGCGGGCGACCTCGGAGGGCACGTTGCGCACGAGCGCGTGGCTGCGGATGCGCACCACGTCCTCGGGCGCCCACGGCTCCGGCCGCGTGCCCATCGCCGCAAACTCCGGCGGCAGCAGGTCGGGCCGCGCGACGGTGAGCGCGATGAAGCCGTTCAGCCCGGACACGAACGCCTCCACGACGGCGCGGGTGCGCGGTGTGCCGTAGGCGGCCCACTCCGCCTCCCTGTCGCCGCGGTAGAGGAACAGCCGCGTCGCCCGGTCCTGTGCGAGGTAGCCCGGCCCGAAATCGGCCGCGAGCCGCCCGAGACCGCGCTTGCGCCACAGGTCGAGCTGCCACAGCCGGTCGCGGGCCGCGTTGAACCCCTGGACGCGGAACGCGTCGTCGGGGCTTTGGGCGCGGATATGCGGCACGCCCCAGCGGTCGACGCGGATCTCGGCCGGGGCTTCGAGGCCGGGGAGGGTGAAGGTTTCGAATGGTGTCGTCACGGTGCAGCCCTGCGACTGAACGAGGACTTGCGGAGGCACTCGACATCGCGACGCGGCCCCCTCTCCCAGGGGGAGAGGGCTGGGGTGAGGGGCGTGCCGTATCCGGAAAGCCCAGGCCCCTCATCCTGTCCTTCTCCCCCCGGGAGACGGGACCTGCGCCCGGTCCGGGAGCCGGGCGGGAGCGACCCCTTCACAGCGCCACCTCGATCAGGAACGGCCCGCGCCGCTTCAGCGCGCTGCCGAACACGTCGATGAACTCTGCCAGGGTCTCGACCCGCTTGGCCTCGACTCCGAACCCCTTGGCGAGGCTGACCCAGTCGATCGGCGGATCGTCGAGCGACAGCATGCCCATCGCCTTCGGGCCGGGGTTCGCCGCGCCGACGTTGGCGAGTTCATGGCGCAGGATCGCGTAGGCGCGGTTGGACCAGATCAGGGTCACCACGTCGAGGCGCTCCCGCGCCTGGGTCCAGAGCGCCTGCGCCGTGTAGAGCGCGCTGCCGTCGGCCTGGAGGGAGATCACCTTGCGGTCGGGGCAGGCGATGGCGGCCCCCGTCGCCATCGGGATGCCGAGGCCGATGGCGCCGCCGCCGAGCTGGAGCCAGCTATGGGGCGCGGCGGCATGCGTCGCCGCGAAGAAGCCGCGGCCGGTGGTGAGCGACTCGTCGCAGACGATCGCACCCTCCGGGATGAGAGCGCCGAGGACCGGGCCGATGGTGTCGTCGGAAAGCCGCCCCGCGGTCGGCAGGGCCGGGCGCGGGCCGGCCGCGGAGCCTGCGTCCGCGGGCGCGCCGACGGCCTCGGCGAGGCGCTCCAGCGCCTCGATCTGGTCCTCCTCGGGCGTCGCCAGCACGATCGTTTCGCTGTCCGGGGGGCTGAGCAGGCTCGGCTTGCCCGGATAGGCGAAGAACCCGACCGGTCGGGTCGCGCCGACGAGGATGATGTGGCGATAGGGGGCCAGCGTCTCGATCGCGGCATCGATCGGGTAGGGCAGGCGCTCGATCGGCACCGTGCCGGCCCCGCGGTCGATCCGGGCGTTGGCGGTCATCGCCAGCAGCCGCGCGCCGGTCTTGCCCGCAATGCGCGCCGCGATCCGCCGGCCCTCGTTCCGCACCGCCCGGTCGCTCAGGTGCAGCAGCACCGGCTCGCCGGAGGCCAGCGCCGCCACCGCCTGCGCCAGGGCCGCGTCGCCGGCCCGCGCGCGCCCGGGGACCGGCGGCACCGGCGCGATCCCGGTGCCGAGGTTCCACGCCGTGTCGGCGGGCAGGATCAGGGTTGCGATCCGCCCCGGTGCGGTGCGGGCGGCCGCGATCGCGTCGGCGCCGTCGGCGGCGATCGCCTCTGCCGTCGTGCCCATGCGGAGCCACGCCGAGACCGGCCGCGCGAAGCCCGCGATGTCGGAGGTCAGCGGCGCGTCGTAGGTGCGGTGATAGGTGGCGTGCTCGCCGACGATGTTGACGATGGGAGAGCGGGCGCGGCGCGCGTTGTGGAGGTTGGCCAAGCCGTTGGCGAGGCCGGGGCCGAGGTGGAGCAGCGTCGAGGCCGGCTTGTCGGCCATGCGCGCGTAGCCGTCGGCGGCCCCCGTCGCCCCGCCCTCGAACAGGAACAGCACGCAGGCCATGCCCTCGACCCGGTCGAGCGCGGCCACGAAGTGCATCTCCGAGGTGCCCGGATTGGTGAAGCACACCTCCACGCCCCCGGCGACCAGGGTGCGGACCAGGCTCTCGGCGCCGTTCATCGCTGTGGTCACGCTTCTCGTCCCTCGACGTGCGCCTGGGCCGCTCGGCCGGCACCCGCATCGTGGCGCCGCCGCACCCGGCCGCGCAAGGCCTCCTCGCAACGCCGATGCCGTGCGCGCCGCGCGCCGCGGGGCGTCGCCTTGGCGCGGGATTTGCCGGTGCGGATGCTCCCATCCCACGAAGGACCAAGCGATGTCCGGCCGCACCCTGGCTGCCCTGACCGTCACCGCCGCGCTCGCGGCCGCGCCCGCCGCGGCCGAGAGCAGCCTGCGCATCGCGATGACCGCGACCGACGTGCCCACCGCCACCGGCATGCCCAACAACGGCTTCGAGGGCATGCGCTTCCTCGGCTACCCGATCTTCGAGGGGCTGGTCTCCTGGGACCTCACCCGCACCGACCGGCCCGCCGCGATCGTGCCGGGGCTGGCGACGCGCTGGGAGCAGGACGCGGGCGACAAGCGAGTCTGGATCTTCCACCTGCGCGACGGCGTCGCCTTCCACGACGGCACGCCGTTCGATGCCGACGCGGTGATCTGGAACCTCGACCGCTACTTCAAGAGCGACAGCCCGCAATTCGAGGCGCAGGGCGCCGGCATCACCCGCGCCCGGGTGCCGATCCTCGGCAGCTACAGGAAGATCGACGCGCGCACCGTGGCGCTCACCACGACGCAGGACGCCGCCTACTTCCCCTACATGGCGGTCTACCTGCTGTTCACCGCCCCCGCGTCCTTCGAGAAGGCCGGCCGCGACTGGGCCAAGGTGCCCGCGGTGCCGGCTGCCGGCACCGGTCCGTTCAAGATCACGAGGGTGAGTCCGCGCGAATCCGTCGATCTCGCCAAGAACGACGCCTACTGGGACGAGGCCCGGATGGCGAAGGTCGACAAGATCCGGATGATGCCGATCCCGGAGGCCAACGCCCGGATCGCGGCGCTGCGGGCCGGCCAGGTCGACTGGATCGAGGTGCCGGCCCCCGACGCCATCCCGTCCCTGAAGCAGGCCGGGTTCACCGTCACCACCGGCACCTACCCGCACGTCTGGCCGTGGATGTACAACATCGGCGCCACGGGCAGCCCGCTGAAGGACGTGCGCGTGCGCCAAGCCCTGAACTACTGCATCGACCGCGACGCGATCGTCGGCTTCCTCAACGGCGCCGCCGAGCCGGCCACCGGCTGGCTCAACGCCGACAACCCGGATTTCGGCCAACCTGCGAACCGCTACGGCTTCGACCCGAAGCGCGGCAAGGCGCTCTTGGCCGAGGCCGGCTATTCGGCTGCGAGGCCGCTCGCGCTGAAGGTGATGATCTCGGCCTCGGGCTCGGGGCAGATGTCGCCGATGCCGATGAACGAGTTCCTCCAGGACAACCTCAAGCAGGCCTGCGACGTGGAGGTGTCGTTCAACGTCGTCGAGTGGCAGATCCTGCTCACTTCGGCCCGCGCCCTGCCGGACGCGCCGAGCCTCCAGGGCTCGAACGCGCTCAACGTGTCGTCGCCCTCCTCCGACGCCAGCGTGATGGTGCGCTACTTCGCGGCCGACCGCTTCCCGCCGAACGGCTTCAACTTCCCGAACTGGCGGGACGCGCGCTTCGACGCCGCCCTCAAGACGCTCGCCGAATCCACCGACCCCGCGACGATCGCGCAGGCGACGAGGAGCGCCCACGAGCGCCTCGTCGACGATCCGCCGTGGCTCTACGTGGTCCACGACCTCAACCCGCGCGGGATGAGCCCGCGGGTGAAGGGCTTCGTCTCGCCCCAATCCTGGTTCGTCGACCTCACCCGCGTCAGCATGCAGTAGGCGTCCACGATGACGGACACGACGGACGATCCGGCGCTGCTCTCGGCCAGCGCGCTCGCGGAGAAGATTGCCGGCAAAGCACTCTCGCCGGTGGAGGCGGTCGAGGCGCTGCTGGCCCGGATTTCCGCCTGCGAACCGAAGCTCCAGGCCTTCACCGAGGTGTTTGCCGCCGACGCGCGGCTTGCCGCGGAAGGGGCGGACCGGGCGATCCGCTCCGGCCACGCGGTCGGCCCCCTGCACGGGGTGCCGGTGGTGCTCAAGGACCTGATCGATCTGGAGGGCCGCATCACCATGGGCGGCTCGGCGGCCCACCGGGCGCGCCGCGCGACGCGCACCGCCACGATCGCCCGGCGCCTGATCGCGCAGGGGATGATCGTGTTGGCCAAGACCCACACGGTGGAGTTCGCCTACGGCGGCTGGGGCACCAACCCGCACCTCGGCACGCCGTGGAACCCGTGGGACCTCGACGTGGCGCGCACGCCCGGCGGGTCGAGCAGCGGCACCGGCGTCGCGGTGGCGGCCCGGATGGCGCCGTGGGGCCTCGGCACCGACACCGGCGGCTCGGTGCGCCTGCCCGCCGCCTTCTGCGGGCTCACGGGGCTGAAGGTCACGGTCGGCCGCGTCTCGACCCACGGGATCGTGCCGCTCTCGGCGACCCTCGACACGCCCGGCCCGCTTGCCCGCGGCGTCGCGGACGCGGCGCTCCTCTACGCCGCGATCTCCGGGCCGGACCCCCTCGACCCGACGACGCGGGGCATCCTGCCCGCCGACCCGTTCCCGACGCTGAACCGGGGCGTGCGCGGCCTGCGGCTCGCGCGCATGCCCGAGGCCGAGCGCGCCGGCTGTTCATCGGAGATGCTCGCGGCCTACGACGCGTCCCTCGACGTGCTCTCCGACCTCGGCGCCGAGATCGTCGACCTCGCCCTGCCGTTCCGGTTCTCGGAGTTCGTCGCGATGAGCACGATCACCAACGCCGAGGCCTACTTCGTCAACGGGCCGCTCGCCGAGGACCCCGCCGCGCCGCTCGGCGACGCGGTCCGCGGCCGGATTCTGGCCGGGCGGACCGTCTCGGCGCAGGAGTACCTTGGCACCCTGCGCCGGCGCGACGCGATGAAGCACCAGCTCACCGAGGCCTGGGCGGGCATCGACGCGCTGCTGACGCCGACCACCGAGACCGCCGCCGTGCCCCTGAACGCGGTGGACGAGGCGCACCTGCCCTCCCGCTTCACCCGGTTCGGCAACCTGCTCGACCTCTGCGGGCTGGCGCTGCCGAACGGGTTTTCGCCGGCCGGCCTGCCGCTCTCGCTGCAGATCGCCTGCCGCGGCTACGACGAGGCGACGGCGCTCCGCATCGGGCAGGCGTTCCAGGGCGCCACGGACTGGCACCTGCGGGCGCCGGCGGGGCTCGGCGGCTGAGGCAGGCGCATCGAGGCCCCCACACCCTTGGCGGGAGAGGGTTGGGTGAGGGATCACACGATCTCCGGTTGATCGGCTCCGGGGCATCGCATCATCCGCGCGCTCTTCCCTCTCCCCTCTGCGGGAGAGGGTGGCCTGCGAGCTAAGTCGGGTGAGGGGAGCGACAGTGCCTGAGAGGTCGCTCCCCTCTCCCGACCCTCGCTCACGCGAGGGCCACCCTCCCCCGCAGAGGGGGGAGGGAGCGCACGCAGCCGAACCGATCAGCCGGAAGCCGTATCATGTCTCTTCGGAAGGATCGCACCCTTCGCGCGCGTGAGGAGTCATGTCCCTTGCCAGGACGGTGCGCGATGGATCGCGGGACGTGCCGCCCGGGCCCCCCCTCTCCCCCTGGGAGAGGGTTCGGATGAGGGGGGGCGTATCCGGAGCGGTTCTCATCCCTCGCTCTCTCCCGCTGAGGGTGTGGGGACCCGCGCCTCACCGGAGAAACCTCGGACCTTGGATCGCCGATCCGCGTTCCGATCCGCTCACCCCACGGCCCGCCTCAGGCGGCGAGCGCCCGGCTCACGGTGGCGCGGAGGTCGGCGAGGGAGAAGGGCTTGGTCAGCACGTCGGTGACGATGGCGTCGAGGCCGCGGGCGCGCTCGCGCTGGTCGGCGAAGCCCGTCATCAGCAGGATCGTCAGGTCGGGGAAGTCGCGCTTGGCCGCGAGCGCCAGCGCGATGCCGTCCATCAGCGGCATCCGGATGTCGGTGAGCATCAGGTCGAAGCCGCCGTCGGATTCGTTGAGCCGGTCGAGCCCGTCGCTGCCGTCGATCGCCGTGACCACGGCGTGGCCGTCGATCTCCAGCCCCCGCTTGAGGAAGCCGCGAACCGTTTCCTCGTCATCCACCAGGAGGATGCGCGCCATGTCGCCCGTGTGCGTCCCATGCATCCGGCGGGCCGGTCCCGCTCATCCTGGAGATCGTCTAAAGTCGGCGCGGCCTGTCAATAAACTTTGTGATGGAAATCATCATCCGGTCACCTCCGCGCGCAAATGCCACGGCCGAGCCGGGACCGGATCAGGCGCCGCCGAACAGGTCGGGGTCGGGGCTGTCGTAATCCACCACGCCGACGAAGGGCAGTTGGCGGAAGGCGTGGGCGGCGTCCATGCCGTAGCCGACGACGAACGCGTCGGGGCAGGTGAAGCCGACGAAGTCGGCATCGATCCGCACCGCGCGCTTGCCCGGCTTCTCCAGGAGGACGGCGGTCAGCACTCGCTTGGCCCCGCGGGCCGCGAGCAGGTCCTTGGCGAACACGACGGTGCGGCCCGATTCGAGGATGTCGTCGACGAGCAGCACGTCGCGGCCCCTGACTTCACTCTGCACATCGCGAAGAATCTCGACCTGGCCCGAGGAGACCGTGCCGGTGCGGTAGCTCGACAGGTGCACGAACTCCACCTGCGGCGCGAGCCCGACCCGGTGCAGCGCCCGCAGCAGGTCGGCCGCGAACATGAAGCTGCCCTTGAGCACCGCCACCACGAGGAGGTTCTCGGGGTGCGCGGCCAGGATGTCCTGCGCCAGCTCCGCGTTGCGCCGGGCGATGCTGGCTTCGTCGAACAGGACGCGGACGCGTCGGGAGGGGCTGGTCATGCCCGTTCATAACCCATTTCGGCCGGGCACGGCCACGGCGGTCCTGCGGAAAATCCGTCAGTGCCCGGCGGCCTCCGCGCGCTTGGCCGTTGCGGCGGCATCGGTGGCCGCGTCCGCGAAGCGCAGGTCCAGGGTGCGGCCCGACGCGGGCGGCTCGGGGAAGCGGGCGCTGAACCGGGCGGTCTCGCCCTGCGTGAGGGCGCGGCGCGGCGGGGCGATGGCGTAGGTCTTGACCGTCCGCCCGGCGGCGTCGCGCATCTCCACCGCGATCGGCGGCACGGCGGCGTCGCGGGCGACGCCCACGAGGTCGCCCTCAACCACGAGCTCGGCCGGCCGGTCGCCGTCGGCGGGATTGCGGAACGCCACCACGTCGCGGATCTCCAGGCCGCGCAGGTTCACCGGCAGGCCGATGCGGGCGAAGACGCCCGCGGCCTGCGGCAGCGCCTGCACCACCGGCACGCGGGCGAGGCACGCGAGCGGGAGGGCTGCCAGCGCCACGAGGCCGGCGGCGAGCGCCGGCGACAGCCCGGCGATCCCGCGGCCCTGGCGCAGGGGCTTGTAGCCCGGCTTCGGCCTGCGCGCATTCGCCCGGCGCGGAGGGACGGGGACGTTGTCGATGACCGGTTCCGCCGCGGCGCCGCGCACGGCGGCCGCGGCCTCCGCCCAGGCGGCGTCCGAGACCGCGTCCGCGGCGGTCTCCGGCTCGCGCGCCGCCTCCATCTCGGCCTCGAGCGCGGCGAGCACCTCGGCGGGGGCGATGAACCACGTCTCGCGGCAGGCAGCGCAGCGGACCGAGCGGCCCTCCATCCCGACCCGGCCGGTCTCGATCCGGTACTCGCTGGCGCAGGTCGGGCAGACGATCAGCATACGGACGCACTCGCGCGCTGCGGGACGCCGGACGAACCGGCCGGCAAAACCCTTGAGCGACCATCGCGGGTTAGGGTTAAGCTCGCGTGAAACTGCCGAGGCCGGACTTGAAAACGCCGCCGGGGGCCGTCATCGCAGCGGCCGGACGGACAGGGAGGCGATCGGGGCGTGTGCGCGAACAGGTGACGACGAGGAGCCTGCTCTCCGGCGCGGAGGGGCCGGTGGTCCAGTTCGAGAACGTCGGCATGCGCTACGGCCTCGGGCCGGAGGTGCTCTCCGACGTCAGCTTCCGCATCCAGCCGCACTCGTTCCAGTTCCTCACCGGGCCGTCGGGGGCCGGCAAGACCACGCTGCTGCGCCTGATCCTGCTCTCGGTGCGCCCGACGCGGGGGCTGGTCTCGGTGTTCGGCAACGAGGTCAGCGGCATATCGAGCGCATCGCTCACCGGCCTGCGCCGCCGCATGGGCGTGGTGTTCCAGGATTTCCGGCTGCTCGACCACCTCACCACCTACGAGAACGTGGCGCTGCCGCTTCGCGTCCAGGGTCGGGCCGAGGCGAGCTACCGGGCCGAGGTCGTCGAGCTGCTGCGCTGGGTGGGCTTGGGCGAGCGCATGCACGTGCTGCCCCCGCTGCTCTCGGGCGGCGAGAAGCAGCGCGCCGCGATCGCCCGCGCGCTCATCGCCCGGCCGGACCTGCTGCTGGCCGACGAGCCCACCGGCAACGTCGACCCGAGCCTCGGGCGGCGCCTGCTGCGGCTGTTCCTCGAACTGAACAAGCTCGGCACCTCGGTGATCATCGCCACCCACGACGTCAGCATCATGGAGGCGGTGGCCGCGCGCCGGATGGTGCTGGGGCAGGGCCGCCTGCGGATCGAGGAGTGATGGACGCGACCCGCGACAGGACCAAGGCCCCGGAGCCGGCCCTGCCCCCGACGCTCCGGCGCAACGCGCCCTTGGTGCCGACCGATTCCGCAGCCAGCCGGTCGCTCGCCGCCGTCATCGCCATCCTCACGTTCCTGGCGGGCCTGTGCGCGGGCGCCGCCGAGATCGTCGCGTCGAGCGCCGGCCAGTGGCAGGGCGCGGTGGCGCAGGAGGTGACGATCCAGGTCCGCCCAGGGCCCGGCCGCGACCTCGACGCCGACATCGCCCGGGCCGACGCGATCGCGAAGGCGGAGCCGGGGATCGCGGCGACGCGGGTGTTCTCCAAGGCGGAGGCCGAGCGCCTGCTCGAACCCTGGCTCGGCAGCGGCCTCGACCTCTCCGACCTGCCGGTGCCCCGCCTCATCACCCTGAAACTCGGGGACCGGCCGGCGGATCTCAAGCACCTGCGCAGCGGCCTCGCCGAGGCGATGCCGGGCATCGCGAGCCTCGACGACCACGCGCTCTGGCTCCAGCGGCTCTCGACCGCGGCCAACACTTTTGTGGGTATCGGCGTCGGCATCGTCGCGCTCGTGCTGGTCGCCACGGGGCTCGCGGTGGCCTTCGCCACCCGCGGGGCGATGGCCGGCAACCGCGAGGTGGTCGAGGTGCTGCACTTCGTCGGCGCCGACGACGACTTCATCGCCCGCGCCTTCCAGCGGCGCTTCTTCGGCCTGGGGCTCCGCGGCGGGATCATCGGCTCGGGCGCGGCGCTGGCCGCCTTCGCGCTCGCCGGCCTCGCCGTCCGCACGTGGCGCTCGGGGCCGGCGGGCGAGGAGGTCGAGGCGCTGTTCGGCGCCTTCCACGTCGGCTGGCGGGGCTACGCCAGCGTGCTCGCGATCGGCGTCATCGCCTCGGTGGTCACCGCCGTGATCTCCCGGCTGACGGTGCGCCGCTTCCTGGCCTGATCGGGGCGGCAGACTGCGGCGGACGGCCCGAAAATCCTCGTGATCGGAAGCCCTTGGCCGCGCGTTAACCAGCGGGAAAGGTCTTGCGCCCGCAATGTGCCTCTGCGGCGCCGCATTCGGCGCTATGCTCCCGGAGGATGACACCGCGTATGCCGCGCGCTCCTGATCCGCGACCTGTCCGGCCCCGTGCCGGCGCCTTCGGCTGGGTCTGGCAGGACGAGCCGGCCTCCTGCCCGCGGGCGGAGCCGAAGCCGGAGGCGCGGCCCCTCGGCCCGGCGACGCGCGCCGTCCTCGGCGCGGGCGGCCTCGCTGCGCTGGCGCTGGCGGCGGGCTTCCTCGCCTTCGTCGCGGGCCTGGAGCGCAGCGAGCGGGTTCCGCAGGGGCGCGCCGACGGCATCGTGGCGCTCACCGGCGGCGCCCAGCGGATCGGCGACGCGATCGACCTGCTCAGCAACGGCTACGGCCGGCGCCTGCTCATCACCGGGGTCAACGCGCGCACCAGCCGGGACGAGATCGCCCGGCTCAACCCGACGCAGGCCCACTGGATCGCCTGTTGCGTCGATCTCGACTACCGGGCGCGCAACACCATCGGCAACGCCATCGAGACCCGGCGCTGGATGCGCCAGCACCGCTTCAGCACCGTCGCGGTGGTGACCTCGAACTACCACATGCCGCGCACCCTGATCGAGCTCGACCACGCGCTGCGGGGCGCCGACCGCATCCTGCCCCACCCCGTGATCGCCGAGGGCTTCGATGCGGGAAGCTGGTGGTCCAGCCCCGCCGCGGCCCGGCTGCTCGCCGCGGAATACGTGAAGTTCCTGGCCTCCTGGGTCCGCACCCGCTTCGAGGCCGATCCCGAGCGCTCCCGCGTCGCGGTCCTGATCGGCCGCGGCAAGCCGGTGAAGATGGTGGCCGAGCCGCTGGTGGGCCGGGTGGAGTGAGCGCGCGGGGACAGAGGCATGGCTCGCTCCCTCCCCCTTCTGCGGGGGAGGGTGGCCCCCGTGAGGGGGTCGGGAGAGGGGCAGCGCGACGGTGAAGGATGCGACGGGCGACGCGACCTTTCCGGCACCGTCGCTCCCCTCTCCCGACCTTCGCTGACGCGAAGCCCACCCGCCCCCGCTAAAGGGGGGAGAGAAGGGGCGTGCGAGGCCGTCTTCGCGTGGATCTGTCGGTCCGCGCTCGGCCCCTGAAGTGCTCGCCGCCTACGACCCGCGGCAGCGCGCCCTGATCGCCGCCGCGAACTCCTTCTCCGAATCCTGCACCTGGCCGAGGCGGGCGCCGCGCTCCGAGCCCGAGAGGCAGCGGCCGTAGACGCTCGCGACCCGGCGCATGGTGTCGACGTGGCGGCGCCAGATGCGGCAGGCCTCGGCGTCGCCGCCGTCGGCCTGCTCGAGCTGGTCGAGGGCCTGCCGCTGCATCGACTGGGCGACGAGGAGGTCGCGGGCGCAGGTCCCGTCCGCCGCGCCCTGCTGCGCGGGCGCGGCGGACGGGCCCAGCCCGACGAGGAACCCCGCCGCCACGGCGAGGCGCGCGCGTCGCGCCATCCTGCGGCCCAGGCTCATGCCGCCTGGGAGGTCGAGGTGTGAGTGAGCAGCGCGTAGAGGGCGTGCCCGTCGCGGGCGGCGCGGATGCGGTCGAGGATGCCGGGCTCGCGCAGGACGCGCGCGACCTGGGCCAGCGCCTTGAGGTGGTCGGCGCCCGCCCCCTCCGGGGCCAGGAGCAGGAAGGCGAAATCCACCGGCCGGCCGTCGAGGGCTTCGAAGTCCACCGGGCGGTCGAGGCGGACGGCGAGGCCGAACAGCCGGTCGAGGCCCGGCAGCTTGCCGTGCGGGATCGCGACGCCGTCGCCGATGCCGGTGGAGCCGAGGCGCTCGCGCTGGAGCAGGGTCTCGTAGACCTCCCGCGCGTCCAGTGCCGGCAGGCGGCGCGCGGCCTGGGCGCCGAGGTCCTGCAGGACCTGCTTCTTGGCGCGGGCGCGCAGCGACGGCACGACCGAATCCGGATCGAGGAAGTCCAGCACGGGCATGGAGGAACGCTTGCCTCGTCCGGTGGGAGCCGAAGGGTCCCACCCGTGAGAAAGGAGGCTGCCGGCTCGTCAGCCCGGCGCGGCCACCGCACGATCAATCAACGGTCCGACGTGCCGGTTCCGGCTCCGCCGGGCGCTCACGCTGCGGCGCCGGGCGGATCGACCCAGCCGATCGCGCCGTCGCTGCGCCGGTATACGACGTTGATGCGCCCGGTGCCAGCGTGGACGAACACGATCACCGGGGCGCCGGTGAGGTCGAGGGCGGTCACGGCCTCGCTCACCGAGTGGCGCTTGAGGGTCCTGGTGCTCTCGGCCACGACCGGCGGATGGGCCGTCCCGTCGTCGGGCTCGTCCTCGTCCGCATCGTCCTCGGGGGCGGCGAACACCGCGTAGGCCGCCTCGATCGCGGTGCCGTCGCCGGCCCCCGCGGCGTGCGCCTTGAGCCGGTGCCTGTAGCGGCGCAGGCGCGTGTCGAGCCGGTCGGCGGTCTGCTCGAAGCTGGCGCGGGGGTCGTGCGCGGTCGCGGAGGCCTCGATGGTCAGGCCCGAGACGAGGTGCAGCACGCAGTCGGTGCGGTAGGCAGTGCCGTCCCGGCGCAGGGTGACGTGGCCGGAACTGCTGTCGTTCATGTGCGCGTCGAGGTACTTCGCCAGCGTCGCCGCCATCCGCTCGTCGACGCGGCCCCGCAGGGCGTCGCCGAGGTCCAGGCCGTGGCCCGTGACGCGCAATGACCCCATGCATCCTCCGGTTTGCTGCCGTATGACCGGGCAGTTAAGGAGCCGGGGCGCGCGAAGTCAACGCTCGTTCGCCGGATGGCGGGATGTGACGGCGAGAGACGTTCCTGATCCGGTCGGACCACGAAGCGGCTCCCGCTTTTCGCCGCAGCACGCTTTCCCACGGCAAACCGGCACCCGCTTCGTCGGGCGCCATCCTAGGCGGGAAGCCGGGTGAGGCGCGGCCGCCAGATGCCGAGCACGACGTTGGCCGTCGCGACCGCGAGCAGCACCCACAGCGTGTTCCGCTCAGGCCCGAGCGATCCGGCGAGCGTCGCGGGGTCGACCTGACCCGCCAGCGCACGGGCGCTCTGGTCGGCCTCCTGCTGCATCGGACCCAGAACGCCGACGAAGCCGCTCTCGAAGATCAGGATGCCGGTGGCAGCCTTCGCCCAGGCCCAGCCGGCGTTGTGGTAGCCGCGGTTCAGACCGATCGCCAACAGGCCGGCGATCAGCGTCAGCCCGAGCGACGGGAAGAAAATCCACGTGGCGATGGCGCCCATCGCGCCGCGGATCACGGCATAGCCGGCCAGCGAGGTCGGCGGAGGCGCCAAGCTCAACAGGACGAGCAGGGACGCCATCGCGCCCATGAGCCCGATGGCCCCCATCGTGTGGAGAAATTTCAGGAGGCGTCGCACTGCGTCTCGAAACCCGCTTCGGTCGGCATGCGAAACCCTACCGCGATCGCAGGGATCGCGGTAGCCGGATCGCCCGCGCCCGTGCGGGCCGGCGGCCGCCGCGCCGGAAAATGCTAGCGCGCCATCACGGCGCCGGGCTGCATGCCCCCTTGCGCGTAGCGCTCCCGCCTGCGCTCGATCGAGGAGGGAATCCGCAGGGACTCGCGGTACTTGGCGACCGTGCGGCGGGCGATGTCGACGCCCTCGTTGCGCAGGCGCTGCACCAGGGCGTCGTCGGAGAGCACGTCGTCCGAGGTCTCGCCGTCGACGAGCTGCCTGATGCGGTGGCGCACGGCCTCCGAGGAATGAGAGGCGGTGCCGGCAGCCCCCGGAATCGCTGCCGTGAAGAAGTACTTCATCTCGAGCGTGCCGCGGCTCGTGCCGATCGCCTTGTTCGAGGTCACCCGCGAGACGGTGGATTCGTGCATGCCGATCGCCTCGGCCACGGTCTTGAGGTTCAGCGGGCGCAGGTGCGTGACCCCGTGGACGAAGAACCCGTCCTGCTGGCGCACGATCTCGGTGGCGACCTTGAGGATGGTGCGCGCCCGCTGCTCCAGGCTGCGGGTCAGCCAGTTCGCGGTCTGGAGCGCCTCGGACAGGAAGGCCTTGTCGCCGTCCGCCGACGCGCCGCGCACGACGCGGGCGTAGTAGCTCTGGTTGACCAGGACGCGGGGCAGCGCCTCGCCGTTGAGCTCCACCAGCCAGGAGCCGTCGGGGGCCGCGCGCACGAACACGTCGGGGATCAGCACCTCGACGGCCCCGGCCCCGTAGGCGCGGCCGGGCTTCGGATCGAGGCGGCGGATCTCGGCGAGCATCTCGACGAGGTCCTCGTCGTCCACGCCGCAGAGGCGTCGCAACGCGGCGAAGTCGCGCTTGGCCACGAGGTCGAGGCGCGAGACCAGCGCCTGCATCGCCGGGTCGAACCGGTCCTTCTCGCGGAGCTGGAGGCCGAGGCACTCGGCGAGATCCCGGGCGGCGATGCCCGGCGGATCAAAGCTCTGCACCAGCCTCAGCACCCCCGCGACCCGATCGAGCCCGGCCCCCAGGCGCTCGGAGACGGCCTCGATCGTCTCGCGCAGGTAGCCGGCCTCGTCGACCGCATCGATCAGGAAGCCGCCGATCAGCCGGTCGGTGGCGTCGCGGGTGGCCAGATCGAGCTGGGCGCCGAGATGCTCGCGCAGGCTGGTCTCGACGGTGAGCGTCGCCTCGAAGTCGGAGGCCTCCGAGTCGAAGCTGCCGCCGGTGTTGCCGTAGGGCGCAGGCGTCAGCGAGAGCATGTCGCCGGAGGCCGCCTCGCGGGCTTGGCTCGGCGCGTCGTCGGGATAGACGTTGTCGAGGCGGGCGTCGAAGTCGCCCTCGATCTCGCCGCGGCCAGGATCGACCTCGGGGGCCGACCACGCTTCGGGCTCCGCCCCGTCGAAGGCCGCGCCGGCCGCGTCCGCGCCGTCGGCCACCGGACCGTCCGCCGGCTCCGCCTCGACCCGCTCCAGGAGCGGGTTGCGCTCCAGCTCGGCGTCGACGTAGGCTGCGAGATCGAGTTGGGAGAGTTGCAGGAGCTTGATCGCTTGCAGGAGCTGCGGTGTCATCACCAGGGCTTGGCCCTGGCGCATTTCCAGCCGTTGCAGCAGACTCATCGCGTCGCCCCGGTCCTCTTCGGTGAACAGGCCGCCCGCCAGCGCCTTCGCGCTACCGGCACGGTTCTTGCTTCAAGTCCTGTCACAAGCTGTAGCCCGATCCCGGCCGCGCGTCAAAGCGTGATTGCCGGATATCCCGTTCGCGGCGCTGCCGTGTCCAAGGCGCCACACGCCTCGGCAGAGAGCCCATCCGTATCAGGGTGCGTCCGAAGGAAGACTTTAAGGCAGCGCTCGGCAGCCCTCGACATTAGAGTCCGCGCGCGAAGTGTCAGGAGCCAGCCTCGTCGCTGGCGGGACGCTGTTCAGGATGAAATCTTGAACCGAGGTACGACCAGCCCTCGTCACGGCCGCGCCCCATTCGCGCATCACGGTTGACAGAGGGCCGTCGACGGACGGGCCGGCCGTCAGGCCACCGTCGCGCGCTCTCGGCGCCGGGAGCGTCGCATCCGCCGCGACGGATAAGCCTCGCGGACGGGCGTGCGGCTTGCTATGGAAGCCCGGCCGCGGGGCTCGACCGCCGCGACGGCGACGCGCCGGACGAGAACCCCGGGGCCCGTGAGACGGATTCCAGTCGTGCGCCTGCCGAACGCCACCGCGATCCTCACCCGCCTCAGGCACGCGTCGCTCGCCTTCGACGCCTGGGTCAACGCGAGCCTGTACGACGGCGGCCGCTCCGGCGGCGAGGCCTACGGGCGCTTCCAGGAGCGCATGAAGGCGTTCTCGGTCCGCGGCTGGAAGCGCGTCGTCCTCGACCTCGCGAGCGAGGGCGTGACGCTGGGCACCGGGGCTGCGATCCTGATGCTGGCGCTGGCCCAGCCCGCCTTCAACCTGACCAGCGAGAACTGGCTGAAGCAGCAGGATCTGGCCGTCACGTTCCTCGACCGCTACGGCGCCGAGGTCGGACGGCGCGGCATCAAGCACGACGACTCGCTCAAGCTCGACGAGTTTCCCGACATCATGATCAAGGCGCTGGTCTCCACCGAGGACCGGCGCTTCTACGAGCACTGGGGCATCGACCCGATCGGCACGATGCGCGCCGTGGTCTCGAACTCGCGCGGCGGCGGCAACACCCAGGGCGGCTCCTCGATCACCCAGCAGCTCGCCAAGAACCTGTTCCTGACGAACGAACGGTCCCTGGAGCGCAAGGTCAACGAGGCGTTCCTGGCGCTCTGGCTCGAGAGCCACCTGACGAAGAACGAGATCCTGAAGCTCTACCTCGACCGGGCCTACATGGGCGGCGGCACCTTCGGCGCGGTGGCGGCGGCCGACTACTACTTCGGCAAGCCGTTGAAGGACATCAGCCTCGCCGAGGCCGCGATGCTGGCCGGCCTGTTCAAGGCGCCGACGAAGTACGCCCCCCACGTCAACCTGCCGGCGGCGCGCGGGCGGGCCGTCGACGTGCTGCACAACATGGTCGAGGCCGGCTTCGTCACCGAGGGACAGATCCAGACGGCGCTGCGCAACCCCGCGACGCCCGTGACACGCACCCGCGACATCACCGCCGACTACTACCTCGACTGGGCGTTCGCCGAGATCAAGGCGATGGCCGACTCGGGCAAGCTGAAGAGCGACCGGGTGCTGACCGTGAAGACGCCCCTCGACATCGGCATCCAGAAGCGGGCCGACCAGGTGGTGGCCGACACCCTGCGCAAGTCCGGCGAGGCCTACGACGTCGACGAGGCGGCGATGGTGATCCTCGATCCGGACGGGGCGCTGCGCGCCATGGTCGGCGGCGCCGATTACGGCGAGAGCCAGTTCAACCGCGCCACCGACGCGCTGCGCCAGCCCGGCTCCTCGTTCAAGCCCTACGTCTACGCCGCGGCGCTGGCCTCGGGCGAGTTCCGGCCGGACACGGTGGTGGTCGATTCCCCCGTCTGCCTCGGCAACTGGTGCCCGCAGAACTACGGCCGCTCCTATTCCGGGCGCCAGCCGATGTGGCTCGCGGTGGCAAAATCCATCAACACCATCCCGATCAAGGTCTCGATCGCCCTCGGCAAGGCAATGGGCATCAAGGGCGACTTCCAGGCCGCGAAGGCGGGCCGCGCCAGAATCATCGACACCGCCCACCGGATGGGGATCACCACGCCGCTCGTCGACTCGGTGTCGCTGCCGATCGGCTCGGCCGAGGTGACGGTGATGGACCAGGCGGCCGGCTACGCGGTGTTCGCCAACGGCGGGCGCAAGGCCAAGCCCTACGCGGCGATGGAGGTGAAGAACTCGTCCGGCGAGACGATCTACCGGCATGCCGACGAGCGGCCGGAGCAGATCCTCTCGACCCAGGTCGTCGCCGACATGAACTACATGCTCAACAAGGTGGTCGAGGAGGGCACCGGCCGCCGCGCGCAGTTGGAGGGCATGAAGGTCGCGGGCAAGTCCGGCACCACCAACGCCTACCGCGACGCGTGGTTCGTGGGCTACACCGGCAACTACGTCGCCGCGGTCTGGTACGGCAACGACGACCACACCTCGACCAACAAGATGACCGGCGGCTCGCTGCCGGCCTCCACGTGGCACGACGTGCTGGAGATCGCCCACCAGGGCATCGAACTGAAGCCCCTGCCCGGCCTCAAGGCGCCGACCGGCCCCGCGGCCCAGGCGGCCGTCGCGCCGACCGACCCGGCCGCAACCGCCTACGGCAAGCTCTCGCGCCGCTCCTTCGAGGTGATCGGCGGCCTCAACGGGCTGTTCCGCGCCGTCGCGGCCGCCAAGCCGGACGCGCGGGCGGGCGAGGTCAGGCCCGCCGTGAGCAAGCCGGCCGAGAGCAAGCCCGCATCGGGCGGCGAACCCGGCGTGAAGCCCGCCGCAGGCCTCGGGACCCGCGACGTCGCCGAGGGCGCCCGCTCCGTCGGCGGGCGCTTCGAGACCCGGTGAGCCCGGACGTGCGGACGGCACCCGACGCGGCCGCAGGGCTCGGGCGGACGCGGGCCGCGGCCGCGGAGGGCGCGCGCACGGCGGCCGCGTCCGCCGCGGCGACCTCCCGCGGCCTGCTCCGCCGCCTCGGAGCGCGGGCGTCGCGCGCCGGCCTCGCCCTCTACGCGCTGGCGCTCGGCGCCGTCCTCGGGCTCGCCAGCGCCGACTGGGCGACCCGGGGCGGCTACCCCTTCGGCGGGGTCACGGTCGGCGCCTGGACCGCGTGGCCGCGGGCCGGCTCGACCGCGGCCGATCCCTACACCCGCGCCGTCAACGCCCGCCGGGGCGAGGTGCCGCTCGCCGTCGGCGAGGGCCTGCTGCTGACGGCGTCCGTCGACGATGCCGGCCGGGCGCTGGACGCCACCTGCCGCTACCGGATCGCGGGGGTGACGCCGCCGGCCCGCGCCTGGACGCTGACGGTGGCCGGCCGCGGCGCCCCGGGGCCGGAGCGCGCGGGCGTGCGCGAGGGCTTCACCGCCACCGAGATCCTTCGCGCGGACGACGGGCGCTTCGCGATCCTCCTCAGCCCCGAGGTCGAGGCCGGTAACTGGCTGCCGAGCCCGCGCGCCGCGGGACCGATCCGGCTGGCGCTGCGGCTCTACGACACGCCGGTGGCGGCGAGCGCCGGGACGCTGGACCGCGACGCGGTGCCCGCGGTCACCCGGCTCGGATGCGCCTCGTGAACCTGCGCCTGGCCTACGCCACCGCCTGCGGGCTGACGCTCGCGGGCCTCGTCCACGTCGTGACGGTGCTCGCCATTCCCGCCCTGTCGGAGACGGACGCGCTCAGCCGCGCGCGCTCCAGCGAGAGCCTCGACCACCCGCAGCAGATCTACACCCTGTCCACCGCCGGCGACCCGGCCCCGGCCGAGGCGTGGCTGCCGATCCCCGACCCGGCGGTGGCGGTCGGCGTCTGCGCCTACGACCTCGACGACGGGCCGATGCGCGTCTCGGCCCGCACCGGCCCGATGATGCTGTCGCTGGCCGTCCACGGCCGGAGGGGCGCCTTCTACGCCGTGACCGACCAGGCCGCCGTGCGCGGCGCCCTCGACCTCGTGGTGCTCACGCGCGCCCAGTACGACGCGGCGCTGGCCGGCGACGACGACAGCGAGCCGAGCCGCGACGTGCGCATCGTCGCCCCCGACACGCAGGGCTTCGTCGTGGTCCGCGTCATCGCCGGCCTGCCGAGCCAGCGCGCGGTCGCCAACGCCGCCGTCCAGGCGGTCTCCTGCACCACCGACGGCTCGGACGCGGAGCCGGGCGAGGCGGATGGGAAGCCCGCCAAGGATGCGGCCAAGCCGAACGGCTGACGCCGCGGCGCTCGGGGGCACCCCCGCGGCCATCCCGGCGGCGGTTCTCGCAAGGACGAGGGCTGCCTGCCCGTGCGACGGGTTGCTTCAAGCGCGGACCGGGCGATCCCACTGGACGATCGCGCCGATCCCGTGTCCATGGGGATGGCTCGGCGATGCCGGATGCGGGCGCCATCGGCCGCGATCCCGGCCTCCGGGCGACCGAGAACGGCATGCAGTTCCTGATCGTCGACGACCATCCGCTGTTCCGCGACGCGCTCGCCGGCGCGGTCGGCCCGGCCTACCCGGACGCCGTCCTGCGCCAAGCCGACGGGATCGGTTCCGCCTGCGCCCTGCTCGCCGCCCATCCCGGCATCGACCTGACGCTGCTCGACCTGTCGCTGCAGGGCGTCGCCGGCCTCGACGGCCTCGTCACGATCCGCAACCGCTTCCCCCGCGTGCCGATCCTGGTCGTCTCGGGCCACGACGACCCGCGGATCATGCGCGAGGTCCTGCATCACGGTGCGGCCGGCTTCGTGCCCAAGGCGGTCGACCGGGCCGCGCTGACGCGGGCCATCGCCGACGTGCTCGCGGGCGCGCTCGCGATCCCGGCCGGGCTCGGTGAGCCGGCCTTCCCGCGCGCGCGCCCATCGGGGAAGTTGCCGCTGCCCGAGCGCATCGCCCGGCTGACGCCGCAGCAGCTCCGGGTCATGATGATGATCCGCCAGGGCAAGCTCAACAAGCAGATCGCCCACGAACTTCAGGTGGGCGATTCGACCGTCAAGGCCCACGTCTCCGAGATCCTGCGCAAGCTCGAAGTCATCAGCCGCACACAGGTCGTGATCGACACCGCGGCCCTCGACTTCGATCAGGTCCACGACGTCCGCACCGGCTGAGCGCTCCGCGCACGGCGCTCGCCGCGGGCGAGGACCGGGAGGGACCATCGCGGGGCGGCGAACTTTCATTGCGCGCAAGCGTTCTCCCTGCACAGCAACCAAGAGGTTTTCATGCGCTTCCGTGCTCTCGCCCTCGCGTCCTCCGTCCTCATCGCCGGCGCCGCCCAGGCCCAGTCGCCCGCCGTCGTGACCCCCGGCGCCCCCGGCACGGCCGGTCCCGGAACCGTCGACGCGCCCGGCGGACCCGGTGTTCTCACGCGTCAATCCGGGGCGGTCGGCTCCGAGGGGGCCGTGACCTACTCCCCGACCGGCCAGCCGGCCGACACGATCTCCAACGACTCCGCCGCCGCCGGCAATGCGAACCAGCCCTCGCGCGTGGCTCCGCAGGGGGGCGCCGGCGGGAAGTGACCGCCGGGCCGGCCTGATCGCCCGGGCGACGGGCCTCTCTCGGTGACCGATGCAAGGCGCGCCCCGACCGGCGCGCCTTCGCCGTGACCGGACGACGGCCCTGCCGCGCCTCGGGCGCCCTCGCCGCGTTCCCGCGTGCGGCGCGGGTGCGGCGTTCCACCGGCGCATCCGCTCTCCGCCTTACGCACAGCGTTAACCTTTCGTTAAGGCTGCGATTGCCGCCGGGCCCCGGGCATGAGAGCTTTCGTTAACGA